>NZ_JAUBPS010000174.1:0-1264 GCF_036700865.1 Microcoleus sp. S13C4 | reverse complement strand
CAATTTTAGATTGTGTCTTGCCGTCATTGAGCAATAATAAAATTAGAATTCTTTCTCTAATATTTGCCTTTTCTTCCCAGGGTAAGAGCATCTCAATCACGCTTGACAAAAGGACTCAGAAGAATCTAATATATTGTCAGCCAAACAAGAACGGATAATTTGAATCAAATAATCATTATCCATAGCTGCTCTTTTCATTTTTTGTCGAAGACTACGTTTGTAAGTCGGTTCACGATGGAGGGCATTGAGTGCGAGCCGTCGCAGGACAGCTAAATTCTGGGGACTGTGGAAAGAGCGAATCCGGCAAGCATCTTCAGCAAAGGTACAATCTAAAGTCCAATGAGCCTCATTTTCAATCCCCCAATGTTTTCGGATAGCTCGACCTAAAAGTTGAGCATCACTATCTAAAGAAGTTAGATAAAATTGCACTTCCCGAGTAGTTTTATTCCAAAGATGACGGACTCGAACCACCATGACCACACTTTTAAGTCCCGCCCATAATCGGGGTTGGTAAAGCTCACTGATAACTGTAATTGGCACCGACCAAACTTGACGGATTTCTCTACTATGATGACCGGATTCAATCCGTTGGTCATAACTAACATCAAGCCCAGAAAACTGATGCGCCTTAGCTTGTTCAAACCATTCTCTAACCTGAGCATATAAAGTTGGATGATTAGCTTTAAGTGAGAGAACATAATGCCCTTTCTTGTCAATAATCTTTTGAGCAATCTCAGTTTGAGTCCCCATCGCATCAATAGTAATGATACAATCAGTAATGTCTAGCAACTCTAATAAGGCCGGAATCGCCGTAATCTCATTGGATTTATCATCCACTTTCATCTGTGCCAAAACTAGACGTTGTTCAGCCGACCAAGCAGTAATAACATGAAGTGCCGATTTCCCTTGATTACGGTCATAAGAACCTCTAATTGTTTTACCATCAATGGGAATAATTGCTCCTCCTGTCCGAGTCACGAGAGTTTCTACCCATCGGAAAAAGCAGCGATTTAAAGCTTCTGGATCAATAAACTCAAATACTCTCCGAAAAGTGTCGTCGGAAGGGATACCATAAGGTAATACCAAAAATTCTTCTAACCACTTTTTTTACTAAGGCCATAATTCTCGATGTCTTCCCACCCTTGCGCTCCGGCAATTATAGCCAAAATTGCGACCGTCAAAATATCTGTAATACCAATTTTCAAAAATCATGCAACAGTAGCTAGGGCTGACAAAATGTAATCCCATCCAGTTATAGATGCTA
>NZ_JAUBPS010000173.1:0-1274 GCF_036700865.1 Microcoleus sp. S13C4 | reverse complement strand
CTCCCAACTGCACCATTGAATGTAACATTACCTGCACCCCCATTCACAGTTAAATCGCTGCTGCCGTTTACTGTATCGTTGAAAGTAATGCCGCTGCCTGAAAGAATGGGATTAGTGGCAACAGTCACAGCATCTCCATAAGTTTGAGCCCCAGTTGTAGTGACATTTCCCTTGACTTGAGTTGTGCCGCCAGCCTCTGTAGTCAAACTCGTGGCATTGACTGTTTGATTAAATGCGGTTGTTCCTGTAGAGTTAGCTGTTAAATTGCCGATCGCATTTGCAGCACCAACTGCACCATTGAATGTAACATTACCCGTACCCCCATTCACAGTTAAATCGCTGCTGCCATTAACAGTATCGTTAAAAGTAATCCCGCTGCCTGAAAGAATAGGATTATTGGCAATTGTAACTGCATCTCCATAAGTTTGACTGCCAGTTGTAGTCACATTGCCATTAAGTTGAGTTGTGCCCCCGGCATCTGTAGTCAAACTCGCGGCATTGACTGTTTGATTAAATGCGGTTGTGCCTGTAGAGTTAGCTGTTAAATTGCCGATCGCACTTGCAGCACCAACTGCACCATTGAATGTAACATTACCGCTAACCGCATTCGCCGTCAAATCGCTGGTGCCGTCTACAGTATTATTGAAAGTAATGTCGCTGCCGGAGAGAATGGGGTTGTTGGCAATTGTGACAGCATCTGCATAAGTTTGACTGCCTATTGTAGTGACATTTCCCTTGACTTGAGTTGTGCCACCAGCATCTGTAGTCAAACTCGCGGCATTGACTGTTTGATTAAATCCGGTTGTTCCTGTAGAGTTAGCGGTAATATTTCCTAATGCCTTGGTATTGCCAACTGCACCATTGAATGTAATATTATCTGCACCCCCATTTACAGTCAAGTCGCTGCCAATGTTACTGGCATCCACAGTATTATTGAAAGTAACGTCGCTGCCTGAAATAATCGGATTATTGGCAATTGTAACAGCATCTGCATAAGTTTGACTGCCTGTAGTTGTCACATTACCATTGAGTTGAGTTGTGCCGCCTGCATCTGTGGTCATGCTGGCAGCATTGACGGCATTAAATGTAGTTGTACCTGTACTATTAGCGGTAATATTTCCTAATGCTGTGGTATTGCCAACTGCACCATTAAAGCTGAGGTTGGATGCCCCGACATTAGCTGTTATGTCGCTATTTCCATCTAAGGTGGAATTAAAGGTAATGCCATTCCCAGTTAAAATTGGATTATTGGCAATGGTGACGGCATCGTTATA
>NZ_JAUBPS010000021.1:0-94449 GCF_036700865.1 Microcoleus sp. S13C4 | reverse complement strand
ACAATAGCATCTATAACTGGATGGGATTACATTTTGTCAGCCCTAGCTACTGTTGCATGATTTTTGAAAATTGGTATAAAAATTCAACATGAAAACCCTGTTAAAAAAGCTGTTACTTCCCCCCCACTTGGAGTACCTAGCACTGGATAAAGACTTTTTAATCCAAGAAACCTCTATCAAAGTGCAGCGGTTTGGCGAATGTCCCGACGAAGTAGTCGCCGGCAACGATGTCCGCATTCCCTTTCCTGAATTGGTGGGAACTGAAGAAATTTTAATAGATATTTTTGAAAGACGTTTGCCAAATTTTGAATTAAAAGCGATCACGCGGCTATTAGAAAATGACTTGCGACTTTATTTTGATATGTATATCGTCGAGTTCACCAATGACGATAATTATCAGAGATTAATTATATTTTTTGAAGACGTAACCGACAGGATGGCTTTAGAACAAACTCTAGTGCAAGCTACCAATGAAATGGATATTTTATTGAGTACCTTAGCTACTACTAATAATTATGTTGAAAAAATTATTACTTCAATGGCCGAAGTTTTGTTGGTAACAACAGCCTCGGGAAAAATTAAAAAACTCAATCAAGCGGCTCAAGATTTGTTTGGTTACAGCGAATCAGAATTAGTAGGCCAGCAAATAGACACTCTTGCTGCTGTTGGCTCCTCTTTGCAAGCAATCAGTCAAGAGGACAGTCAACAATCTCAAACTCACACCGAAGTAATTTGCAGAGGCAAAAGCGGAGAAAAGCTCACAGTTTCGTTTTCCTGTACGGCAATTGCGACTGACATTAAAGGCGTTTATGGATCTTGGGCCGCCCTTCAAGATTTCGTTTACATCGGCCGCGATGTCACAGATAGACAGCGCGCCCGCAAGCGACAAATAACTCAGTACGTCACCACTCGCATCCTGTCGGCATCCGAAACAATCAAAAAAGCTATAGCAGCAATTCTCCCCGTAATTTGTGACAGCTTGGGATGGGATACTGCCGAACTTTGGATGCCAGAATTTGGGGAAAAACTGCTGTCAGAAACTAAGAGAATAACTGCGGTTTCCGACCCCAATTTGCTTCGCTGCGTCGCCAGTTGGACAAAACGCTCTGTTTCTCTCCCCAAATTTGCCGAATTTACCGAACAAATGACTTGTGCGTTTGGCGAAGGATTGCCCGGTCTCGTTTGGGCGAGCGGTTCGTCTCAGTGGATTGCGGATGTCACAAAAAGTGACAGTTGTCTGCGCCGCGAAATCGCTGCCGAAGAAGGACTGCACGGAGCTTTTGGTTTTCCAATTTTGGGCGACTACGACCCGGAAAATTCTGCCAAGTCTGTTTTGGGGGTGATACTTTTCTTCAGCCGCGAAGTGCAGTGTTTTGATGAAGAATTGCTGCAGATAATGGCAACCATCGGCAGCCAACTCGGTCAATTTATCAAACGCAAGCAAGCTGAAATAGCTTTGCGGGAAAGCGAAGAACAACTCCGAGACTTATTTGAAAATGCTACTGACTTAATTCAAAGTATTGGAGCGAACGGTCATTTTTTGTATGTAAATCGGGCTTGGCGAGAAACTCTGGGCTACAGTGAAGCAGAAATTGCTCAAATGACTGTGTTTGATATCATTCATCCGAACAGTTCCCAAGAGTCTCTGGATATATTGTATCAAGCTATTACTCAAAAAACAGTCAATGAAAATACATTATATCCAGACTCTATTGAACTAACATTTATTACTAAATATCAGGAAAAAATTTTGCTCGAAGGCAGCATAAGCTGTAAATTTGCGGCAGGTTCGCTAGTAGCAATTCGCGCTATTTTGCGAGACATTACTGCTCGAAAAAGGGCCGAAGACGCCCTAGCAAAATCTGTGTCTCTGCTGCTAGCAACTTTTGATTCTACTGCGGACGGTATTTTAGCGATTGACAGGAGCGGAAAAATCGTCACTTTCAATCGACAATTTGTGGAAATGTGGGGCATACCTAACGAAGTGATGGCACTGCGAGATGACGCCATAGCGATCGCCTTTGTCCTGAACCAACTCAAAGACCCCCAAGCATTTCAAGAGAGAATACAATCGCTTTACGAGCAGCCAGAAGCCGAAAGTTACGACTTGTTGGAATTTCAAGACGGCCGATTTTTTGAACGCTATTCGCAACCGCAGCGACTCGGAGATACAATTATCGGCAGAGTCTGGAGTTACCACGACATTACGGAACGCAAGCAAGTAGAAGATGCCCTGCGAGAAGAACAAGAAAAATCAGAAAACTTGCTGTTAAATATCTTGCCCCAGGCAATAGCAGAACGCCTCAAGCAAAACGAAACTACTATTGCCGAATACTTTCCAGAAGTGACTGTTTTGTTTGCTGACATTGTGGGGTTTACTGCTTTGTCTGCCGTCATGAATCCGATCGATCTTGTGGAGCTCCTGAATCTGGTTTTCTCAGAATTCGACCTTTTGTGCGAACGGCACGGGTTAGAGAAAATCAAGACCATCGGCGACGCATACATGGCAGTAGGAGGACTGCCTGAACCCAGGGCAGACCACGCAGAGGCGATCGCCCAAATGGCCCTAGATATGCAAGCTGAAATAGCCAGATTTAATGCTAGCCATAATAAATATTTTAGCCTACGCATTGGCATTCACAGCGGCCCGGTTGTTGCCGGAGTTATTGGCATAAAGAAGTTTATTTACGATTTGTGGGGCGATACGGTAAATATTGCTTCCCGCATGGAATCTCAGGGTTTGCCTTGGCGGATTCAAGTCAGCGAAACTACTTATAAGTTAGTGGAAGACAAATATTTGTTTCAGGAGCGGGGAATTATTGAAGTTAAAGGCAAAGGGCAAATGAAAACTTATATTCTCATTCGCCCAAAATAAGGTAGGTCATCATTCATCTGGCTGATGACTAAAAGTGTTGTTAAAGTTAATTAGCAATACTTTTTGGCCAAGACTGATGCAACTTGCTAATTTGCCGACAAATTTACGATCGCCCGACGAAGCTGTCGATCGCCACCCTGTAACGGTTGACCCCTCCACTTCCCTCGGGGATGCGCTCGCTCTGATGCGTCGGGCGAGAAACCCTTGTCCCGTGACTACTTCACAGGCCCACTCAAACGAAAGGGTAAAAGCCTCGATTAGTTGCGTCTTAGTTGTCGATGAAAATCAGCTAGTCGGACTGCTAAGCCCGGAAGATGTGCTAAACTTCGCCGCCGAATACGGATGGCAAGGCATGAAAGTTGCCGATGCAATGACGCAGAATTTAATTGTCTTAAAAGAATCAGAATTTAAAGATATTTCTACCGCATTTAAGCTATTTTGTCAATACTCGATTGATTGCTTGCCAATTGTGGATGAACGCGGTCAGCTCGTAGGGTTAGTCAGCGAAAAAACGATTCGCCCAGCAATGTATAACTGGATGGAGACACGGCACCAAGAAGCTGCAAAACTTCAGGAACAATCCGAACTGTTAAACGGTAATTGTGAACTAGAAACACGAGTCAGCGATCGCCAAAATGTCGAAAATCACCTGCTGCAGAGCCAGGTGCGCTACCAGGCGATTGTGGAAGACCAAACCGAACTGATTTGCCGCTACCTCCCCGACGGTAAAATCACCTTTGTCAATCAAGCTTACTGCCACTATTTCGGCGTGCAACTAGAAGACTGGCTCGGCAACAGCTTCATGTCGCTGATCCCAGAAGCAGACCGAGAAATTTTTCAAGAGCAATATACTTCTGTGTCTCCCGAGAAGCCTGTTTTTACGTGCGAGCACCGAGTAATTTTGCCAAGCGGGGAAATTCGCTGGCAGCAGTGGATCGATCGGGCGATATTCGACGAGAGCGGACAAATCGTCGAGTATCAAGCAGCAGGCCGGGATGTCACGGAGCGCAAACAAGCAGAAATCGCTTTGCAGCAGCTCAATGCAGAGTTAGAACGGAGAGTCCAGCAGCGGACACAATGGTACGAACTGGCAGTATCGGCGGGCAAAGTGGGGGTTTGGGACTGGAATTTGGAAACCGACGAAATCTACATTGCTCCGTCTTTGAAAGCTTTGTTGGGCTATCAGGACGCAGAGATTCCCAACCGCATGGAAAATTGGGTGTCTCACGTTCATCCCGACGATCGAGTTGCAGTCGCCGAAGCAGTAAATGCTTATCTAGAAGGTTTGACAGAAATTTATGAAGTAGAACACCGGATGCTGCGTAAAGACGGCAGCACCTGCTGGATACTTGCCCGCGGCAGCGCGAGCCGATCGGCTTCTGGCAAGGCTTCCCGCCTGACTGGCACTGACACCGACATTACCGATCGCAAATTGACCGAAGAAAAACTCCAAAAATCCGAAGCCGAACTTCTAGCGCTGTTTAACGCCATGACGGATATCGTCATGGTTTTCGACGCAAGCGGCCGCTACCTCAAAATCGCCCCCACGGCTCCCGAACTGCTTTACAAACCGGCTCCTGAAGTGCTGGGCAAAACCGTCGCCGAAATCTTCCCAGAAGCGGAAGCTAATTTTGCCCTGACCCACATTCGCCAAACATTGGCATCTGGGCAAACCCACAGAGTTGAATACAGCATGGAAATTGGCTGCAAGTTATTTTGGTTTGATGCCAGTATTTCGCCGTTGGAGCTCGATCGGGTGATGTGGGTCGCCCGAGACATTACCGCTCGCAAACAGGCAGAAGCTGCACTGCAAAAGAGCGAGGAAAAGTTTCGCAACTTATTTGACGATGCTCCGATCGCGATCGGTTTGACAAGCGTGCGCGACTACCGCACTATCAAAGTGAATGCAGCTCACCGCCAGATGTTGGGCTACAGCGATTCGGAGTTGGCGACGATGACTTTTACTCAACTGACGCATCCCGAAGATTTACAAGCAGATGTGGAGCAAGTCAAGCAGTTGGTCGAGGGCAATATTTCTCGCTTCGGGATCGAAAAACGATTGATTAAGAAGAATGGCGAGCTGATCTGGGCAAACTTGACGATGACGGTGATCCGCGACCGCGAGGGAATTCCTCTCTACAGCATGGGGGCGATCGAAGATATCAGTTATCGTAAGCGGGCAGAAATGGAATTTCAGCAGTTAAAAGAACGCCTGCAATTTTTACTGGCTTCTAATCCGGCAGTAATTTTTACTGCCGCACCCACGGGAGATTTTTGTACTACTTACATTAGCGATAACGTTAAGGCAATCGTGGGCTACGACCCCCAAGAACTGTTAGCAGATTCTAAATTTTGGTCGAGCCGGATTCACCCTAAAGATCGGCGACAGTTTCTAGCAAACTATTCGGATTTGTCTGAGGGAAAAAATTGCATTTGCGAGTACCGCTTTCTGCACCGAGACGGACTTTACCGCTGGCTGCGGACGGAACTGAAACTATTGGTTGACAGCATGGGCATTCCGATAGAAATTATTGGTTACGCCGCCGATATCACCAATTCTAAATACGCCGAAATTGCGCTGCAACAGCAGTTCGAGCGAGAACGGCTTGTGGAGGCGATCGCCCGTCGCGTCCGCCAGTCTTTGCAATTAGAAGAAATTCTCAACACTACGGTTGCCGAACTCCAGCAAGTATTGTTAGCCGATCGAGTTTTGGTTTATCAAATTTTACCGAAAAGGGGCGGGCGAGTCATTGCTGAAGCCGTGGCAGAAGGATGCAGCCAACTCGTGGATAGATATTTTGGCGAAGAGGTTTTTCCGGCCCAAAGTTATCAGCTTTATTTGCAAGGGCGAATTTCTGCGATCTCCGAACTAGATGACCCCTGCATTACACCTTGTGTGGTGGAGTTTATGAAACAAATTCAAGTTAGGGCAAAGTTAGTAGTGCCGATTATTCAGCACAGCCAAGTTTGGGGATTGCTGATTGCCCACCAATGCGATCGCCCGCGCCAGTGGCGAGAATGGGAAATCAATTTATTTCAGCAGTTGGTGAATCAATTAGCGATCGCCATTCAGCAATCTCTACTCTACCAGCAACTGCAAGCTGAACTGAGCGATCGCAAACAAGCGGAAGCAAATTTGAAAAACTCCCTCAAAGAAAAAGAGATTTTGCTCAAAGAAATTCACCACCGCGTCAAAAACAACCTCTGCGTAGTTGCCAGTCTGCTAGAATTGCAATCTAACACAGTTGCCGACCCGCCAATAGCCAAAATGTTTGAAGAAAGTCAGAATCGCCTTTACTCTATGGCTCTGATTCACGAAAAATTGTACCGATCGAGTAACCTGGCGAAAATTAATTTAGGCGAATATCTCGAAGATTTGGTAAGTAACTTGTTTCACTCTTACAATATTAGTGAAAACCGCATTCAGTTGCAGGTATTAGCTGAGCCAATTTCCCTAAATATTGAAACGGCTAGTCCCTGCGGTTTAATTGCAAATGAATTGGTTTCAAATACCCTAAAACACGCTTTTCCTGATGCCACGACTGGTACAGTTAGTGTAGAATGTTATCAAACGGGCGATGGAGAAATCAACCTCTTAGTTAAGGACAACGGCATCGGCTTTCCTCAAAACTTAGATTTTCGGAAAACTCACTCGATGGGCTTTCAAGTTGTCTGCACTTTAACCGAGCAGTTAGAAGGAAGCATCGAACTGTCAAGACAAACCGGCACAGCCTTTCACCTAAAATTTCACGAATTAAACTACTCTCAAAGATTTTAAAATCATGGATGTGGTCGAAAAAGCAATTAATATTTTGATTGTCGAAGACGAACTCTTAATTGCTAAAAGTTTAGCCCAAAAATTAGAAAAATTGGGATATCAAATCGCAGACATCGTTTCTTCAGGAGCCGATGCCATTCAGCGCGCAGGCGAATTGGAACCCGATTTAATCTTAATGGATATAGTCATCAAAGGCGACATTGACGGCATAGAAACAGCAGTAATAATTAATCAAGAATTAGATATCCCCATTATCTATACAACTGCCTATGCCGACGACGAAACTTTGCAGCGAGCCGAAAAGACTGGCTCTTACGGCTACCTCCTCAAACCGTTTAAACAAAGAGAACTGCACGCCACCATCAAGATAGCGCTGAGCAAACATCAAGAAGCAGTTAAAATGCAACAACTAATTGCATTAGCAGCAGCCAAAAGCGAAAACCGCTCGCGATTTATTTCAATGGCTTACCACGATTTAAACACTCCTTTAACTACCATACAGCTATCGGCAGAAATGTTGGAAGATAGCGAATTACAGAGATCATCAGGAACTACTAATAAAAATGTCGAACGCATTAAGAAGGCGGTCAGCAATATGAGTGAATTGCTGGAGGATATTTTAATGCTCAGCAAAGCCGAATCCGGCAAACTTTCCTTGAATTTAAATCAGATTAATGCGACGGATTTCTGCAACTCTATTTTAGAAGAACTGCAACCAATTGTTACCGACAAACACATCGTAACTTTCCGCAATCAAACAAATCCGGTGCACGCCAATCTCGATGCAAAACTACTGCACCACCTCCTGACTAATTTGCTTTCAAACGCGATTAAATATTCTCCAAACGGCGGCAATGTCAGTTTAGAATTAAGCTGCGAAAACCAGCAAATAATTTTGTGCGTTAGAGATGAAGGAATTGGCATGACAGCGGAATATAAGGGAAAATTATTTCAGCAGTTTGAACGGGGTGCTAATGTAGGCAAGATTAAAGGATCGGGGTTGGGACTTTGCATTGTCAAACACATAGTTGACCTGCATGGCGGTACAATAAGTGTGGAAAGTGAACTCGGTAAAGGTACTACATTTATGGTCGCGCTGCCTTTTTTAGTTAGTAGTAAGTAGTTAGTAGTCATCTATCCTTCTTCCTTCTTCCTTCTTCCTTCTTCCTTCTTCCTTCTTCCTTCTTCCTTCTTCCTTCTTCGATAAATCGATCGGGAGATAAAAGCTCGATCGCCCTATCTTCTTCTCCCCCCGCCCAATTAGCAAATCGCTCAGCCAAAGCAGGTACAATAGTCAAAGGATTGCTGAGACCCGAAAAAACGTGCAATCCAGGGCGATCGGCAATCGGCCCCACTACAGGCAAATTATCACCGCTAAATGCCACACTACACTCGTGCCAAGTTGCCGGTAAACCTGCCAAAGCAGGCAAAACTTTGCTGATTCCTGCACGAATTGCCGTTTCGCTGGTTTGGCGATCGACTTTAGCATTCAAATCGCTCAAAGTGCGAGACAATTGCCCGATCCGCAAACTGCCATCATTAAATTGAATTGCACCCGAATCTAAAATCGGCGACAGCAACTCTTTCCCCGGTTCATCCCAAAGAAAATCCATCTCAATTCTACTCGATTCAGCTTCCAATTCAAAACGTTTTAATACCGCAGGCATCACCAAAGTCCTCAGTTTTAAATCCACAGGTGCAGTTTCCAAAATCTCCGTGCGAGTAAAATAAACTCCCACAGAAACACCAGCCGCTTTCAGCAAACTCCGACTCCAACCTCCAGCACAAACCACAGCATTTTCACAGCGATAAATTCCCTGCGCCGTCTTGACTCCCGAAATCCGATTTCCCTCTTCTATAAACCCAATTACTTCAGCAAATTCTATAGTTCCTCCCAACCGTAGAAACCCTTGACAATAAGCTTTATTTGTGGCAGTCGGCGAAATGTGACCGTGACGCACAGTCAGAGCTCCGGCGATCGCACTTTTATTCAGCAAAGGTTCCAACTCCCCAGCTTCGGCAACGCTTAAAAGCTGCGGAACAATCGCAAAATGCGCGTAATTAGCCGCCGCTTTTTCGGCATCAGTACCCGCATCAATTGTCAGCAACAAATCCAACTCGCGAAACTCAGTATCAGCATCTAATTGGGCCGATAGATTGCGGTGACGTTCGATACCTTCCCGACACAATTGGCGAGTTAAATCAGTCGTCCCTGACCAATAAGCCAAGCCACCATAACTAAAACGAGTAGCATTTTGCATCGTAGCATCTCGTTCCAAAAGTAGCACAGCAAAACCTTTTTTTGCCAGTTCGTAACTCAGTGACGCACCCGTAATGCCACCGCCGACAACAATCCAATCGTAACTTTTCATGAGCAACTCAAAGGGAAAGAAAATATCATGCTTAGATTTTAGCTTAGGTTTTTTCCGAACCAATCGAAAAACCTCTACCTACAGGAAGAGGCTGCCTGCGATCGCCCTAACTGAAACTTCCACCCCTCGGGAGATGTTTGTGCAGGGATATTTTTCGTTCAATAGTAGGAATTAGAGTCGGCAAAAAATTAGAAATACCAAAGAGGTTTTTATGAGTATCGACAAACCGGGCAGAGATATGGAGCGCACTGTCAATCCGGGCGATCGCATTTCCGACGAACCGCAAACCATCGAAGAAAAAGCCCAGCAACTGGCGGTAGACCACGTGCCAGACATCACGGGCGATGTTGTTACAGTTCCAACTTATGTGATGGTAGAAGAACCCGATGGGGAAAAGAAAGCCCTGCACCACGTCAAAGACGCCGAGGAAATTTCCGACGTAATTCGGCAAGCCCGCGTTGACGAAAATGGCGAGCGGATTTGGGATTAAGTTCACTTCAATAAAAACGGGTTTGTTGTACAAAAGTTATCTGTAGAAATCATGGAAACAAATCAAAGAAATAGTACCCCCTATCCGAATATTCCGCCGATTCTAGAAAGTGACGACAGAGAGTATCGCGACGCCGGCATTACGAGTACGCTTTCAGTTGCAGGCCATCCCATCCACCCCATCATCGTCATCTTTCCGGTAGCCTTTTTAGTAGGAGCCGCGGGTACGGACATCGGTTATTGGCTCACAAGCGATCCGTTTTGGGCGAGAGCTTCGGTTTGGCTGATGGGTGTCGGTTTTGCTGCAGGGATTTTGGCCGCAATCACGGGCTTTTTAGATTTTTTCAAAGTTAAAAGAGTGCGCGATCGCAGTGCCGGTTGGTTGCACATGGGTGGCAATGTGGCGGTTATGGTACTTACCCTGATTAACCTGGTGTTGCGACAAGGAAATCCGGCTGAGCCGATCGTATATACAGGTTTAGCAATATCGATCGTCGTAGCAACTTTGCTGGGCATTACAGGCTGGTTCGGCGGCGAACTAAGTTTTCGCCATAAAATCGGCGTCATCGGCCCTACCAGTCATAATTCGTAGGTTTGTGACCGTTTTTAGTAGGGACTTCAGTCCCTCTTCAGTGGATAATTTAGGACTAAAGTCTTGACTACACACTTAAAGATTGTCCCAGCCAATTGAGATAAGCATCGCTGCCAGCGGTAATAGGAATAGCAATAATTTCGGGAACTTCATAGGAATGGAGTTCCTGAACTTTTGTTTTTAAAGCCTCAAATTTAGCCAAATCAGTTTTAATCAGCAACTGCCATTCTGACTCGGAATGAGTCTCGCCTTGCCAAGTATAAATAGAGCGAATTGGCGACAAACTCACACAAGCCGCCAGCTTGTGTTCCACTAGAGATTTAGCAATATTTTCCGCCTCCGCCTCCGATGCAGCAGTTACCAGCACCACCCCAAAATTAATTGTCATAGTCCTCAGTGAACAGTGAACAGTCATCAGCGAACAGTCATCAGTGAACAGTGAACAGCGAACAGTCAACAGTCAACAGTCAACAATTAATTTCCGTAACTTCCCAAGAATTGACTCTACCCGCCCCAGCTAAGGAAAAATAGCGCCTCGTAGATTCCGGCAAAATAGCTCCCGCCAACAAAGCATTATCTAAATTAGCTCCTATTAACGTCGCCTCGCTCAAATCTGCTGCCATCAAATCTGCTTGACACAGCTTCGCCCAATTCAGATTTGCCCCTTTCAAACAACTTCCCTTCAACTTAGCCCCGGTTAAGTTTGCTCCCGCCAACTTCACCCCCCGCAATTGAGCCGCGCTGAAATTTGCTCCTGCCAAATTCGAGCCTTCCAAATTAGCTCCCATCAGTTTAGCTTCGCTCACGTTGACGCCGCTCAAATCTACACCGCAGAGATTCACCCCTGTCAACTGCGCTCGCCGTAGACTGACTCCGGTTAATTGAGCTCCAAAAAGTTTTGCACTATTGAGCCTTGCACCGTAAAGGTTTGCCCATTTAAAATTAGCTGCCGTCAGATTCGCGCCCAGCAAGTTAACTAATTGCAAGTCGGCGCTGCACAAATTGGCATTCCACAACACAGCACCGCGCAGGTTTGCGCCCGTTAAAGTTGCGCCACTTAACTTTACTCTGGGCAATTTTGCTTTTACCAAAAAAGCTCCACTCAAATTAGCTTTTGTCAAATCTGCACCCGAAAGTTGGGTTTCGCCCATTTTGGCAAAAGCCAGATTTGTTCTTTGCATCTGTGCATCTTTGAGTGTTGCTTTGGTGAGAAACGCCCTGCTGAGGTTCGCCCCGGAAAGATTAGCTCGCGAAAGGTTGACTCCGATTAAGATTGCTCCGCTGAGGTTTTTCCCACGGAGGTCGGCTCCAGTAAAGTCTCTTTCTCCTTTTTCGTAATTGTTGAGCAGTTCACTAACTTCCATAGGGCATGATACCTTCTATGATTGGGGGGTTTCGATCCAGAAATCTTTACTGTTAAGGTTGTTTCAGAAAGGAAACTGTTTTAGAAAGGAAACTGTTTTAGCGTTTGCCTCAAACGGTATAAATTTCTTTAACATCACTTTCTGTTTAAAGGCAATCTCTTAATAAAGATTTTATATCTTCCACGCGGTAGCGATCGCCCTTTCGGTATTTTTGAATTAAAAGTTAATGTTTTGTGACATAGATAGTCATTGCTTAACGATCGACGGTAATTCGCAATTTCAGGCGTAGCGTGCCCTTGAACGCTGTGGGAGGTTGCCAGGAACTCAAGGCATTCTTGAGAGTCTCTAGGGTTTCTGTTGCTTGCAGCGTCGAGGTTTGAGGGTCGATCGCCACTTTCGCCACGCGGCCGTCTTGTACCGATAACTCCCACACCGTTTCACCGCTAACCCCCGCCGGGAGATTAACAGATTGCAAGTATTGAGTCAAAGCGGCGATCGCCCCGGCATCCAACCCTTCGGCGCTAACTACTTGAAGGCGAGAAGCCAAAGGCTTCTGGGCTGGCAACTCACCGTAACTTCGCTGCCGGGGCATAAGAGGAGCTGGACTCACTGGTGCCGAGTTGCGAGTCGAGGTAACGCTGCGAGTGCCGCCCCTAGTTTGCTCTGCTCCTCCAGACTCGAAAATACCCTCATAGCTGACACCCTGCGGCAATTCTACAGGCACTTGCACCCTACGCCGAGATCCATCGGGTTCGACTCGCACTTCTTCGCTCACAGCCACAAAAGCCGTGTATTCCGACAGCAAGCGATAAGTCAGAGCAGTATTAGTCACAGCTTCCACCAGAGATTTAGTCTCCCCACCAAACATTTGATTCATTAAATCTTTAATGCGCGATCGACCCCAAAGTTGAGCTACCGCCGGATTACCAAAATCCGTAGGGGTTGCTGCGACTGAAGTTGACTCCCGCTGCCGCCCGCCGGATTGAGCAAAATTAACAGGTAAAACTTGCTCGTAAGCTTTGCCACCTGCAAGAGTGCCGCGAATGCGAAGTTGGCCGTTAGTTCGATCGGTCTTTTTGCCAAACAAAACCAGCGGCCCACTCGCAAACAAGTCTGGAGGTGCGATCGGATAAATCTCCGGTTTTTCCCCCATTCCTTCCCAACTAATTTGAATATTAGTCAATACGGGACTATTAATTTCACGAAAAAACTTTTCTGCCGCTTCTGCCGACGGTTCATCTTGACGAATTACTTGAGACGTGCCTCTTCCCACTTCCGCCAAACGGTTGAGCAAAAACCGATTCACCGAACTGCCGACACCAAAACTATAAAGTCGATTTCCCGGTTTCAGACTCTGCTGAACTAGAGCCAGCACTTCATTTTCATTACCAATGTAACCGTCAGTAATTAGTACAATACTCCGCAGCCTTCCCGTTGCCGCCCCCGGAAAATTCATAACTGTTTGAATGCCGTTAAGCAATTCACTGCCACCGTTAGCCTGCAACTTTTCAATATAATTAATTGCTTTTTGTCGATTTTCGGGAGTATTTGCTAAAGGAGTTGTTGAAAGCGCTGTTGCAGTATTTGCAAAATCAATAATAGTAAAAGTATCGTTGGAATTCAGTCCTTGAATGAAGCGGCGCATCAACTCCTTAGATTTTGCCAGCGGTTCGCCCTGTTGAGAACCGGAAGTATCCATCAGAAACACGACATCTTTAGGTACAATTTCATTAGTTTTGTAGTTTAAAGCCGGAATCAAATAAGTAGCAAAATGACCGCCCCGCTTGTCGGATTGAGTCAAAATAGTTGCCCGAGTATTTTCGCCTGCCACTCGATAGCGCAGAATTAAATCTTTATTGGGAATTGTGTCTAAATTCGCTAATTGGACTTGTACAATATTGCCGCTGCGGTGAGTTGTAATTTGATGGGAAGTAGAGCGGACATCACCGATCGCAACTCCGGCATCTATTTCTACGGAAACAGTGATATTGTGACCAGATCGCGTTCCTGGAGGCAAAACAGGCGGGTTAATGCGATCGGCACCAGAACTATCGCCCCCGCTTAGCAAGGGGGGGTTGGGGGGGGTCAGATTTCCCGAAATATAGCGCGGCCCAACCACCATTGGGAACACAAATTCGTAATCGCCGCCGGCGAACTTGAGACTTTCCGTGTAGCGAATAGTAACTTCAATTTTTTCTCCCGGTTTGATATTAGCGAGAGACTGAGTAAAAATATTGTCGCGTTCTTGTTCCAACAAACCCGCACTCCGGCCTTGCTGTCTGGCTTTTTGGTAAATTTCCAAAGCTTCCTCGCGGAGTTTGATATCAGCTTTAATAGTTCGTGAGCCTATTTTAATTTCCATATCATCCACCGCCGCTTCGTCGGGCAAAGGAAATACATAAACAGCTTCTAAAGATTCGGGAAAAGGATTTTCAAACTTCTGAACAACTTCGACGCGGGAGATATTGCCAGCTATTTTAGCTTTAACTTCAGTCTGCTTGAGAGGAAAGACTTGTTCTCTGGCCGTATTTTGACCCTTGACGAACAAACCCCCGACAGGACAGCGAGTTTCGGGCGATCGTCCGCCATTGCAATTAACATCGTTACTAGCAAGGATTTTCGGCGACACAGACGAATAATTTTCCCCAAGAGCATTGGCCCGCGCCCCATTGGGAGCGAGCCACACGCCACACTCGATCGCCGCGAGCAATGCGATACCAGCAGAAAGCAACCGTTGAGGGGATAGAACGCAGACAAACTTCATAGCTGTTGTTTTTAGCAGACTTGAGGTGCTTTGTTTACCATGACTTTACCCTTTGCAAAACGTTCCTGAGTTAGCTTTCTGGGAAAAATGAAGAAACGGGCTGCAAAAACGAGCAGGTTTGATCGATCCTCTTCAAGGGCTTCGCCAACGGGCGATCGAGCCTAACCGGCAAGATTGTATAATTAAGTTAGACGACAGTTAAATAGCTCTAACCGAAACCCCTCAAATTCTAATAAATTGTAATAACCATGAATTTTATTAACCCCAAAACCGATTTTGCATTTAAAAAAATCTTCGGCTCTGCTGAGAGTAAGGAAATTTTGATTAGTTTCTTGAATGCCATTCTCTACGAAGCACAGCCAGTTATCGAAGATTTAGAAATTATCGACCCCTATTTGGCGCCCAAAATCAAAGGAGTAAAAGATACTTACTTGGATGTAAAAGCGAAGATTGATGGCAACAAGACGGTAATTATTGAAATGCAAGTATTGAATGTAGAGTCATTCGAGAAGCGGATTTTATACAATGCCACTAAAGCTTATTCAATGCAGCTAACCACAGGAAGCCGTTACAGCTTGTTAAACCCTGTGATTGCTCTGACGATTACAGATTTTCAAATGTTTGAGCATCTGGAAACAGTGATTTCGCGCTTTGTTTTCAAAGAAAAAAGTTTTTTAACAGACTATCTAGCTGATGAATTTGAACTTGTCTTTGTTGAGTTGCCAAAATTTGATAAGACATTACAGGAGTTAGAAACGCTGACAGATAAGTGGATATATTTTATGAAAACTGCTCAAATGTTACGGTCAGTTCCCGAAGAGTTGGGAAATGTGCCGGAACTCCGACAGGCTTTTGCAATTGCGAATGAAGCGAATCTCGCTCCTGATGAATTGGAAGATTTAGAAAGGCGAGAAATTTTTATTCAAGACCAGCGCGGTGCAATTACCAAAGCTACCAGAATTGGGAGAGAACAAGGCATCCAACAAGGCATCGAACAAGGCATCAAACAAGGAAAGTTGGAGTTAGTTGTGCGGCTGTTGGAGCGCCGTGTCGGCCCGTTGTCGCCGGAGATTCAAACTCGCATCAGTCAGTTATCCGCTGAGCAATTAGAGAATTTAGGGGAAGCCGTGTTAGAGTTGACCAGTGTGTCAGATTTGACAGCTAGGTTGCAGACATATTTTTCATAAACCGAAAATAAGCCTTGATGAAGGTTGTTTTCTCGGCGGCTCGATCGCCCTTGACTGGTATCCGCCCAAAGCGAACTGACGAACAATTAACCGTTTTGAAATTGGCCTACGAGCTCAAAACCCCTGCAAACCGCCCGATCGAGGTCGTGGACTACTCGTCGTATCCCCAGCCGTATTTGAGAAATGGTCAAACACTGCTGGACAATTTTTGATTTTAGCTCTTAGAGTTGAGTGTTACCTTCTTAAATGAGAAAGATCTAAAGTCGAAAATCCTATGAGCAAATTTGTGTTTGTGACTGGCGGCGTGGTTTCCAGCATCGGCAAGGGAATTGTCGGTGCTTCCTTGGGCCGCCTATTGAAGTCGCGAGACTATTCAGTCTCGATTTTGAAGCTAGACCCCTATATTAACGTTGACCCCGGCACTCTCAGCCCGTTTCAGCACGGAGAAGTCTTCGTGACGGAAGACGGTGCGGAAACAGACCTGGATTTGGGGCACTACGAGCGTTTTACCGATACTTCCATGTCTCGCCTCAACAGCGTCACCACGGGTTCCATTTATCAAGCGGTGATCAACAAAGAACGCCGCGGTGAGTATCAGGGGAGCACGGTGCAGGTGATTCCGCACATCACTAACGAAATTAAAGAGCGAATTCATCGGGTAGCAAAAAATACTAATCCTGATGTCGTGATTACGGAAATCGGCGGAACGGTGGGAGATATTGAATCTTTGCCGTTTTTGGAGGCAATTCGCCAGTTTCGCAAGGATGTCGGCCGGCAAAATGTTGTGTATATGCACGTCACGCTGATACCTTGGATTCCTTCGGCTGGGGAGATGAAAACTAAACCGACTCAGCATTCGGTGAAGGAATTGCGGTCGATCGGCATTCAACCAGATATTTTAGTCTGTCGGTGCGATCGCCCGCTGTCTTTGGGCATGAAACAGAAATTGTCGGAATTCTGCAACGTACCCGAAGAATGTGTCATCACCGCTCAAGATGCTAAAAGTATCTACGAAGTGCCGCTGATGATGGAACAGGAAGGTTTAGCGCAACAAACGCTCAATTTGCTGCAACTCGAACATCGCCAGCCAGATTTGCATCAGTGGCAAACTTTAGTCAACAGGCTTTACAGTCCCAATCACAAAATTGATATTGCTTTAGTTGGCAAATACGTGCGGTTGAACGATGCTTATCTTTCGGTGGTCGAAGCTTTGCGGCACGCAGCAATCTCGATCGGCTGCGACCTGAATTTGAACTGGATTAATTCAGAAGATTTAGAATCTGGAAACCTCGATAATTATCTCAAAGATATCAACGGCATTGTTGTGCCGGGAGGTTTTGGGGTTCGGGGAGTTGACGGCAAAATAGCGGCAATTCAATATGCCAAAAACCACAAAATTCCATTTTTGGGATTATGTTTGGGGATGCAGTGTGCTGTGATTGAATGGGCGCGCCACACCGCCCAACTAAAGGATGCCAACAGCGCTGAATTTGACCCGGATACATCAAATCCGGTAATTAATTTATTGCCAGAACAGCAAGATGTAGTCGATTTGGGCGGTACAATGCGACTGGGTTTGTATCCGTGCCGCGTCAACCCAGATACCCTCGCTTTCAAACTTTATCAGAAAGAAGTGATTTACGAGCGGCACCGCCATCGGTACGAATTTAACAACGCTTACCGCAATCTTTTCTTAGAATCAGGTTATGCAGTCTCCGGCACATCTCCAGACGGCCGATTGGTAGAAATGATCGAATTGCCCAACCATCCCTTTTTCATAGCCAGTCAATTTCACCCCGAATTCCAATCTCGACCTAGCACCCCCCACCCCTTGTTTCAAGGGTTTATCGAGGCGGCTAGCCTCCAGGGAAAGCAGGATGTTTTAGAAGATGAGGGTCGCGACTTGGTTGCCGAGAAAGTTGCAGCAAACTGATCTCATATCATGTGCGATCGATTAGTTCTGATATATTAGATGTCTGTAGGGGCGGGTGAGAGTACACAATATTCAAATCAGGCAGACAATCGCTCGTACTCTCACCCGCCCAACCCAACAATCGGATTTGATTCGGGTCGCACTTACCAAACATGATATCGGGCAGCATCCTCAACGAGTGAAAAACCTCACCCCCCAGCCCTAGCATAGGGGTTGGGGGGCTAGTACCCGAAGGGAGAAGGCAAAAGGCAGAAGGTAAAAATGCTGATTATTTTTAGTTAACTTTTTAGCTTGGATTTCAATGGTGATACCAGTTTCAAAAAAAAATGCAACTTTAGGCAACTTCCCAACCCCGATAGTCATCAGTCATGCCCAATCTAAAATCTAAAATCAAAAATCAAAAATGGTATGAGTTGTCAAACTATCCTAAAATACCAGGAAACACAGGTTTGAGGAGGCTTTGTGGCTTATTGGAGCAAAATTACTTATGAGAAAAGTACATACATAATTGACCTTGACACTATTAGTGCTTTTT
Source organism: Microcoleus sp. S13C4 (assembly GCF_036700865.1). Classification (NCBI taxonomy): domain Bacteria; kingdom Bacillati; phylum Cyanobacteriota; class Cyanophyceae; order Oscillatoriales; family Microcoleaceae; genus Microcoleus; species Microcoleus sp. S13C4. The sequence goes on along the minus strand of NZ_JAUBPS010000021.1, from coordinate 76,560 downwards.
CTAGCGAACTGGATAACAAGCGTCTCACCTTTTGGCTGCCTAATAGCAGTCAGCCGATTATCCTCAATCCCCAAGGCAATTATGAGGCTTACAAGCAAGTTCTCGATTACCTCAAAAAAACCATTGATCGCAATTCTAGAGGATCGTGGATTAAAATTAATTATGACCGCAAAGAATTTGCGATCGATATGAGTCGAATTAGCTCTTTTGCTTGCGAACAGAACGGTCGGCTAAGCTTTTGCCTGCCTGACAGCGCAACTAACATTATTATCCTCCGCCAAAGCAACCCGGAAACTTATCAAGAAATTCAGGAATACATTAAAAATACGACTGGACAATCTCTGCCATAAAAAAATTATTAGTCATTGAAGAATGAAGGGAGACTATGTTTAGTAACTCCTCACATTCATTTTATTTTTTTTCAGCTAAAGTGCTTAGGTTGCATCCTAATTTTAGATATGAGAAAAGGGCAGGAAAATGCGCTGCCTCTGTAAATTTTAACTATCGAACAAGCTGCAAAGCTAATTTGGCGGCCCCTACCATGCCTGCTTGATTGCCCAATTCAGCAACCAATAACTGCAAATCTTCGCGAGAAGTCGGCAGAACCCGCCGCTCAATTTCTTCTCGAACCTGCGGCAAGAAAAATTCCGCACCTGCACTAATTCCACCGCCGATAATAATAGCTTCAGGCGTCAAAATATAAATGAGACTTGCCAAACCGATACCCAGATAGCGCCCGTAATTTTGCCAAAATTCTAAAGCTTTGGCATCTCCCGACTTAGCTAAATTTGCTAATTCTAGAGGTTCCAAACCAGTTTCCCGGCGAATTGCTTGCACCGAAACGTACTGTTCTAAAGAACCGCGATTGCCGCTGTGGCATTCCGGGCCGTCGGGATTTATAGTAATCAATCCTAGTTCTCCGGCCGCGCCTTGATGACCTACAAATAGTTTGTCGTCTAGGATAACTGCACCGCCGACTCCTGTACCTAAAGTTATTAAAATTAGGTCTTTAAACTGCCTTCCTGCGCCCAACCAAGCTTCTCCCAATCCGGCACAGTTGGCATCATTTGCTAACATGGTCGGCAGTCCGGTTTTAGCTTCCACCCAGTCAGCTAGGGGGACGTTATGCCAGTTTTTGAGGTTAATTGCGACTCTGGCTATGCGGCCGGCGGCGTCTGCGGGGCCTGGAGTGCCGATGCCGATCGCACTTACAGCATTTTCGACCGGATTCAGTTGTAAAATAGCATCGGTCATCGCGACTAAAACTGCCTCTGGCGTTGCCGGTTGAGGAGTTGGAACAGTTAAAAATTGATGGCAAATGCCGTCTTCGCCGAATCTGCCGAGTTTAATTGCGGTTCCGCCTAAGTCAATGCCGATTACTTGTGTCATTCGATGTGGGTTTTGGAGGGAATAATTGGGGACTAATTTTAATAGTATAAACCTCTTGTATGTGCACCTAGCACACCTTACAAATTAAGTTTTTACTGAGGACTTCAGTCCTCAAACTTCTCTTTTAAATGTATGATAATTAGCCACGAAAACGCTCATTAATTATTAATAGTATCATACCGATCGCAATACCTAGCCCAAATTCTGGATACAAGCGAGTTCGCCTATTTAATTTGGCCTAACTTACGTTGCGCTACCTCTCGGTTGTGCAAAGCATCGTGATAGTCTGGTTTGAGAGCAATTGCCTGGTTATAAGATGCGATCGCCTCTTCAAATCTTCCTAAATTATACTGCTCATTACCTCGATCGCACCACGCCTCAGCATCTACATTAACTTCCGATTCTGCCTCCGCACCCTCAGCGCCTGTGCGGTTCACTTCCCCAGAAAAACCCAAACCATCCCCAACAAACACCGCCTCAATAACCCTCCCCTTTGTATCCTCCTCTTCCACCTCCGGCAGCGGAAACCGTGTCAATATCTCCCGCCCAATTTGCCTCGCAACCTCTGACAATTCCCCGCTGCCAATTCTACCTAACAATACCAGCCGCTGCGCCAACTCCTGAAGCGATGCCACCGCATCCGTAGCAGCAGTCTCATCGTGTTCGCCCTCTAACAATCTTTGGCCAAACCGTCGCAACCAAGCCGCCAATTCACCATCTTTAAGGCGTTTTGCGATTAAAAATCCAGCTACATCCCCTCGACTCCAGCCGACATTCACCCCCTCCAGGATTTCCATGAATTTCGACTCGTATTCCGCGTCAGTTAGGGCGGGGCGGATGGCGGTATTTTCCGGCGGGGAGGGTGGGGTTCGGGTTCCGAATATTCGCTGAATTAGTCGTTTGAAGAATTGCAGAATTTTGTCTAGCATTTGTGAGATTGGGAGGGTGGGGTATTTTCTATTTTATAACACTTATCAAAAATAGATTACATATTGATTGCCAGCGATATCTGTAGGGACACGGCACTGCCGTGTCCAGGATGGCGACGCACAGCAAACAATCACATCAAGTAGAATTAATCTACTTTAAAAGCGGATAATACAGTTCTCCTGTTGAGTTGATATAACCAGCCCTATCGCCCGCTAAATTCCCCGTTCCCATAAATACGTCAACTCTCCCCGCGCCTTTAATTGCACCGCCCGTATCTTGATCCAAAACGTAGCGATTTACCGCATTTTGTTCAAGTTGTCCCGCCGCAGTCGGATAAGGGAGTTTTGTACTAATTAATGCTAGTGCACCGGGGGGCATTAAAGCTTTGTCCGTGGCGATCGACCTTTCCGCAGTTACGGGCACTCCAATGCTTCCTGTGGCTGGAACTCCGTTAGTATCCCGGAAGAATACAAAGCTTTCATTTTTCGGCAAATACTTGTTCATCTCTGCGGGAAAGTTGGTGAAATATTCCTTTAGTTTCGGCAAAGTCAACTCTTCTAAAGTAAACTTTCCGTCTTTAACTAATTCTCGCCCGACTCCTGTATAACTGTGACTGGTTTTGCCTGCAAAACCGACTGTCATGACGCTACCATCTGTTAGCTGCAATCTCGCAGAACCTTGGACGTGCACGAGAAATGCTTGGAAGCGATCGCGCAACCAAACTAATTCTAATCCCCGCAGCAATCCTTTACTTGCCTGCAAAGCATCTTCGCCTTCTAATTGCAATCTTGTCGGGTGAGGTTTCGGCCAAGATGCCATGTTTGGCGGCATCCGGTATAGGGGATAACGGTATTCGGAATTAGGCGTGCGAGAGGCTGCATAAGTCGGCTCGAAATAACCGGTAAATGCTACTGTTCCTTTGCCGTCTTTGCCCGTGGATTTGTAAAATACAAACTCGCGCTTGACAGATTCCTGAAGTTGTGCGGGAGTTGTGGAACTGACAACTAATTGGCGGAATCGATCGAGGGAACGGCGGACTCGATCGCGCGTAACTCCTGCGACTGGATAGCGGCTGTAAGCAGTGGCGGCGGCCGATGTATCGAGATAGCGGAGGCTGTTGTCGATCGACCTTAACAGCAATTCCCGATCGCCCGGATTGCCATTTTCGCCCCAGATTTGAGTGTCAAAGGCGAGATGATCCGACTCGCCAGCTTGCAATTGATTTAAACTAATTGGTTGCAGTGGCGCAACTGCAACGGCGGGCACCGAAAAAGCGATCGCCAAAACGCAACAGGCGATCGCTAATAGCTGATAGCGAAAAATCTTGTTCAATTTCCAATTTTCCCTACTCAATAGATGATTTTCCTTATTCATCAAATCGCTCGACGCTAGAAGTAAATACCGGTTCTACGCGAATTGCGAGAACGCTGGTAGGCCGAACTACCATGTATTCGCCTTGAATATTTTTGATCGGGACATTAACAAATTCTGATGAATCTTGTTTGGGAACCAGAGTTTTATACCACTGTTGAAAATCTTGCAGCGTTGAAAAACGGATTTCTTCGCGGTGGCCGCCCTCAAGCAACAGGTGCACGGAATATTCACTGGGAGTTCTAGGCATAGGAGATGGAGAGAGTTGTTGGAGGACAATCTAAAATCTAAAATCTAAAATCTAAAATTGATGTGGTTGCCCTCAAGCAGCAGGTGCAAGGAATATTCGCACTTGTGTTCTAGGCATATCTGTATTTTAGATTTTTGATTTTAAGCTTTTGGAACGATTCCATATTTTACCCCTTCCTCGGCGCATTCCCTCATCTAGTAGGTTGGATTGAGGGAGAGAGGGAGAGTGGGAGAAGGGGAGAGTGCGAGAGTTGTTGGAGAAAAATCTCAATCTAAAATCTAAAATCCAAAATCTTAAATCGATTGACGGCGGCCCCCCTATGCGGCTACGCTGTGAAATTAAGGTTGCTTTGCTTGCAGAGGAGGCAGCCCACGTCGCTCAAAAATCTAGTTGCACTCCCTCCGCTGCGCTCCGCCCAAAGCTGCTACCAACAGCAATGGACAGCTAACCGCCAAACTGATTACAGCAGTCTGGAGGCTAATGGAGAATTCTAACACTCTCTGTAGCCGCCCTGCTCTGTGTTACCGTGCGGGGCGGCTGGGTTTTTGGGTTTTCCTAGAAAACCAAAAACCAGGAGACCATATTATGTCACAGGAATTCGTGCCTGACGATAACTTATCCGCGCGTCCAAATGACACCTCAGCAGTATCGGAACAGGAAGTCGTGCGGATCACGGTTGTCGGTTCCCGCGCAGCCGTGTTAGAAACCATTCACACCTTGTACCGACTGGGATTTGCCGCCGTCGGGGATTGGAGCCCGCCGCAGCGAGGTGCAAAGCCGGGACAAGTGATAAGCGTACTCATTCGCCGATCGCGCAAAGCTTAAAAATAGGCTGAAATACGCTAGGGACACGGCATTGCCGTGTCCTCCATCGCCGCGGCTACATGGCTGGATCTCGGATTGTCACATCCTCCGAGGGAGATGGCGTCCCGCCCCGCAAGCTACGGAAAATTTCATCATCCAACCCGGTTAATTCTACCCGTTCCCCACAGTCAGGACACCGCGAGTGCCTAAGTCCCTAAAATGATTAATCCGGCGGAATACAGGGATTGTGTATTTTAGAACACGATTTGACCGCAACACTTAAAATAGTCTGGATTTACCGATCGACAGCACCCTTTTCTCATCAATATTTCGGGTTAGCTGGGGGTGTCTGTCAGCCGGAGTTGCGAGGTTCTGCTTCCAAAATGCTGATAATGGTGCACAATTTCAAATTAACAACAAAACTTGCACTATTTTGAGTAAGCTTTTGGTGGAACAGCTTAGAAAGCCTGTTTCTAAGACTGATGCTGCCAAATATCAAATTAATCCTCCACCTTGTCCAATTACTAATTACGAACCTATGCCCCGTCGTCAAGACTTAAAAAAGATTCTTCTCATTGGTTCCGGCCCAATTGTTATCGGTCAAGCGTGCGAATTTGACTATTCAGGAACACAAGCTTGCAAAGCTTTGCGAGAAGAAGGTTTTGAAGTAGTGTTGGTGAATTCCAACCCGGCAACGATTATGACCGATCCGGAAACTGCCGATCGCATTTACATCGAACCTCTAACGCCGGCCATCCTCGAACAAATCATCGCTAAAGAAAGACCTCAAGCAATTTTACCGACAATGGGCGGTCAAACTGCGCTAAATTTAGCAGTTGCAGTTGCTAAAAATGGCGTTTTAGACAAGTACAACGTCGAGTTGATTGGTGCTAAGTTGCCAGCAATTGAAATGGCAGAAGATCGGCTATTATTTAAAGAAGCGATGGCGCGAATTGGGGTCGCAGTTTGCCCTTCGGGAATTGCCAACACTCTCGACGAAGCCAAAGCAATTGGTCACCAAATCGGCAGTTATCCGTTAATTATTCGTCCTGCTTTTACAATGGGCGGCACGGGAGGCGGCATTTCTTACAATCAAGAAGAGTTTGAAGAAATGGCACAAGGCGGGATTGATGCCAGTCCAGTATCGCAAATTTTGATCGAACAATCTTTGATTGGTTGGAAAGAGTACGAACTCGAAGTAATGCGGGATTTGGCAGATAATGTGGTGATTATTTGTTCGATCGAGAATCTCGACCCGATGGGCGTCCACACCGGCGATTCTATCACCGTCGCCCCGGCGCAAACTCTTACAGACAAAGAATATCAGCGCCTGCGGGATGCTTCGGTGAAAATTATTCGCGAAATCGGAGTTGAAACCGGCGGTTCCAATATTCAATTTGCCGTCAATCCTGTCAACGGAGATTTCATCGTTATTGAAATGAATCCTCGGGTTTCGCGTTCCTCCGCGTTGGCCTCGAAAGCAACTGGTTTCCCTATTGCAAAAATGGCGGCAAAATTAGCGGTAGGTTACAGCCTAGACGAAATTTCCAACGATATCACCAAGAAAACTCCGGCGTCTTTTGAGCCGACAATTGACTACGTGGTGACGAAGATTCCCCGATTTGCCTTTGAAAAGTTCCCTGGTTCCGAACCGACTTTGACAACGCAAATGAAGTCAGTTGGGGAGGTAATGGCGATCGGGCGCAGCTTCAATGAATCCTTCCAAAAAGCCCTGCGGGGATTGGAAACAGGTCGCGCAGGTTTCGGGTGCGACAAACCGGAAAAGTTACCGAGTTTGGAACAAATTCGCGCCGGATTGCGGACGCCAAATCCCGATCGCATTTTTACAGTTCGCCACGCGATGATGATGGGAATGTCGGTGGAAGATATCTTCGAGTTCACAGGAATTGATCCTTGGTTTTTGGATAAAATGCAGGAATTGCTGGAAACTGAGAAGTTCTTGAAACGAACGCGGTTGGAAGAGTTGACAAAAGAGACAATGTTTGAAGTAAAGCAGTTGGGTTTTAGCGATCGCCAAATTGCTTACGCCACCAAAACATCCGAAGATCAAGTCCGCGCTTACCGCAAACAGTTAGGCGTAATTCCGATTTACAAAACAGTCGATACTTGTGCCGCTGAATTTGAAGCGTTTACACCGTATTATTATTCCACCTACGAAGCGGGAGCGGCAATTTGGGAATTGGGCGATGAAGAAAAGAAAGTTTCGCCTGTAGGCCACAGTCTCGCGCCGGAGTCGGAAGTTTTGCCTTCTACCAAACGAAAAGTGATGATTTTAGGTGGCGGGCCGAACCGCATCGGACAGGGAATTGAGTTTGATTACTGCTGCTGTCACGCTTCCTATTCCCTAGGAGAAGACGGCTTTGAGACAATTATGGTCAACTCGAACCCGGAGACGGTTTCGACGGATTATGATACGAGCGATCGCCTGTATTTTGAACCGCTAACAAAAGAAGATGTTCTCAACATCATCGAAGCCGAAAATCCGGAGGGAATAATTATTCAGTTTGGCGGTCAAACGCCGCTGAAGTTGGCGCTTCCTTTACAAAAAGCTCTCGAAAATCACCCCGATGTACAAACAAAAATCTGGGGAACTTCCCCGGATTCTATTGATACTGCTGAAGATAGGGAGCGATTTGAAAAGATTCTGCGGGAGTTGGATATTCAGCAAGCTGCTAATGGTCTAGCGCGCAGTTTTGAGGATGCTTTAATAGTAGCTCAACGTATCGGTTATCCGGTAGTGGTGCGACCGAGTTACGTATTAGGCGGGCGAGCCATGGAAATAGTTTATTCCGATACGGAATTGGAACGTTACATGACCTATGCCGTGCTGGTAGAACCCGATCATCCGATTTTAATTGATAAGTTCTTGGAGAATGCGATCGAAGTTGATGTCGATGCGATCGCCGATGTTACTGGCAATGTGACGATCGGCGGTATTATGGAGCACATCGAGGAAGCGGGAATCCACTCCGGCGACTCTGCTTGTTCTATCCCTTACCAAACGCTTTCGGACGCAGCTTTGGCAACAATCCGTCGCTGGACTGTAGAATTAGCAAAATCCCTGAAAGTAATTGGGTTGATGAATATTCAATTTGCTGTTCAAGGGGAACAAGTTTTCATCTTGGAAGCTAATCCGCGAGCTTCTCGAACAGTGCCTTTTGTGTCAAAGGCGATCGGAGTTCCCTTAGCAAAAATGGCATCGCGAGTCATGTCTGGCAAAACTCTAGAAGCTTTGGGTTTTACTGAAGAGATTATACCCACTCATGTTTCGGTAAAAGAAGCAGTATTGCCCTTTGCTAAGTTTCCGGGAACTGATACCTTGTTAGGGCCAGAAATGCGATCGACCGGCGAAGTCATGGGAATTGACACCGATTTTGGTAAAGCCTTTGCCAAAGCTCAATTAGGTGCCGGACAAATGATGCCATTGTTGGGAACCGTGCTGGTTTCGATGCGCGAGCGGGACAAACTAGCAGTTGTACCCGTTGTCAAGGAATTCTTAGAATTGGGTTTCAAAGTAGTCGCAACTCACGGTACGCGCAAAGTTTTGCAAGAGCAAGGTTTAGAGGTAGATTTGGAATTGAAACTACACGAAGGGCGGCCGAATTTGTTGGATTCGATCAAGAATGAGAAAATTCAACTAATTATCACCACACCTTCCGGAGAAGAATCCCGGGCCGACGGAATCTTTATCCGCCGCACAGCTTTGACTTACAAAATCCCGATTATTACCACAATAGCCGGTGCCAAAGCGACAGCAGCAGGAATTCGATCGCTCAAATCCCACCCGATGGAAGTAAAAGCAATTCAAGACTATTACCCGCAAACCTAGACTGCGAAACACTCAAAGGTAGGGTGCGCGCCACCTTACCCTAAACATAGGGTGCGCGCCACCTTACCCTAAACATAGGGTGCGCGCCACCAAAACCTAATCTGCATCGGAATCCAAAACTCCGCTAGACAACATCAACCTCGGCCAAACTAACAAGAAAAAACCCATCCAAGCTAATAAAGGAATCGCGACTAAAACAGTTATCCAAACAGTTTTTAATAAAAACCAACTACCGGAAATCAGACTCGTGCCTGTCAAAAGAATCGACCAAGGCTGACACCACCAAGGTTTGTAACTCCAAGGACTAATAGCTTTTTGATTAGAAAGTTTTTTATCAGAAATAGATTTCATATTTTTAGTGATTGTTTATGGAGAATAGTCTGGCTAGCTGGATTAACCAAAGTTAAACATTCATCACCTCTTCTGCTGTCAGCGTTAATTCGGGAAAAGTCCGCGACACAATTCGTTCGCTGCCTTTAAACGCGCTTCTTTGATAGTTACCATCTGCATCCAAAAGGTAAACAAATACAGTTGGAACTTTGGGATTTCCCAGAAATTCCCTGCTGCCAATTGCTAAATAATCGACAATCCAATACTCAGGAATTCCGAGACGCCGATATTCGTCTAATTTGTCTATATAATCGTCCTCCCAATTTGTTGATGTTACTTCCACTGCCAGTTGAATTGGTTCTCGTAAGGCAGCATAAGCAGAACGGTTCGATCGCCACAAGTCGCGATCGATTACGCTGACATCCGGTCTCCGCCCTTGTTCGATGCCGGCTTTACTTACAGTTCTGATAACTGGCGTGAGCCTGACAACATAATTTAAGTTTAGCCGTTTAATTTCATCTTTAAATGAGTCAGATGTAAAATCAGCAACATCATCATGATTTCTTGTGGCATTCATCTCTACAATTTCTCCATTTACCAGTTCATAGAGTCCATCTTCTGGGCATTCTACAAGGAATTGGTCAAAGGTTAATTTTTGCGTGACTGTTGCAATCATAAGATTTATCCTTATTTTGCAGTAATACTATTAGTCTATATTACCACAGGCAGGAATGAATTTGTTTTTTTGACGGCCGAAATCAAAAGACATCCAATTCTTAAATCTAAAATCTACAATTAAAAATCTCAAATCGATTCAGGTAAATGGTAAAATACGATCGCCAGCGGGCAGATTGAGTTAAATATGTCACCTACTTGCTAGGGTAGAAAGTAACAAACCTAGAAATCGAGCCACTCCCAGGTCAACCCCGAACCATGAGATTAGACGAAGCCGTAGAATTTGCCGAAAACCCAGAGCCGCGCTGTCCCTGCGTCCTCCTGCTGGACACCTCCGGCTCCATGCAAGGCGCACCCATAGATGCCTTGAATGAGGGGCTGGAAATTTTTAGGAATGACCTAATTAAAGACGAACTAGCTAAAAAGCGAGTCGAAGTCGCGATTATTTCATTTGACAATCATATCAAAGTCGTGCAAGACTTCGTGACCGCCGACCAGTTCGAGACGCCACTGCTGACAGCTCAAGGACAAACCCACATGGGCGCAGGCATTCAGCTAGCACTAGATACCATTGCGGCCCGCAAATCAGAATACCGCAACAACGGCATTACCTACTACCGCCCGTGGGTATTTATGATTACCGACGGCGAACCTCAAGGCGAATCAGACGATGTTGTGGAAATAGCAGCACAGCGGATTAAAGAGGAAGAAACTAATAAGCGCGTGGCATTTTTTGCAGTCGGAGTGGAAGGTGCTAATATCCCCCGTCTCGCTCAAATTGTCGAGCGCACGCCTGTAAAATTGAGAGGATTAGACTTTAGAGAGATGTTCATCTGGCTGTCGGCTAGTATGCAGAGAGTTTCTCACTCAAAAATTGACGAACAAGTAGCACTGCCGCCACCCGGATGGGGAACAGTTTAGTAATTAGTCCCTAGTCCTTAGTCATTGGTCATTAGTAAGTGACGAGCGGTAATGTGTGGTGTACACCGCCCTACCTAATTAGTAAGGTGTGGTGTGCATTGCCCTACATAATTAGGGATAAATAAACCCGCCCTGACTTTGCATAGTTGTGAATTTACGAAGTTTTGAATTAAAGAGTTATTAATGCAGAATTCATCCTTTAATTGGCAAGTTGTAGCGGCATCGGTAATAGGTACGAGCCACGAAAAACGATCGCAGCCCTGTCAAGATGCCCACTGCTGGCGTCTCTTGCCGAACGGTGTTTTGGTAGCCGCAGTTGCCGACGGCGCGGGTTCGGCAGCACTTGCAGAAGTTGGGGCGAAAATTGCTGTGGAAGCGGTTGTCGAAACGATTTGCGGGCAACAGGAAAGGCTGCCTCAAAATGACGATGAATGGCAGGTATTCTTGACAGCATCACTGCACGTTGCGCGGGCGCAGGTGGAAGCAGAAGCGACTGTGCGGGAAGTGGCTGCCAGAGATTTAGCCTGCACTTTAATTGCTGTTGTTGCTACACCAGAATTAATCGCAGTTGCTCAAATCGGTGACGGTGCAGCGGTAGCAGGTGACAGTGCAGGAAATGCGATCGCCCTGACTGTACCTCCCTGCGGCGAATACATCAACGAAACTATCTTTTTGATTTCGCCGAATGCAATTGAAACAGCGCAATTTCAGGTACTACGGGAAAAACTGCCGCACTTAGCCGTTTTTTCCGACGGCTTGCAAATGCTAGCTCTCAAAATCCCAGAAGGCACGCCACACGGGCCATTTTTTGCGCCTTTGTTTCGGTTTTCTGGCGAGTGGAAAGAAGAAGAAGATGCGAAACAGCAATTAGAGTCATTTTTGCGATCGCCCCGCGTTTCCGAACGCACCGATGATGACTTAACATTATTGTTAGCAACTTTTGCGAGTTCAGAGGCACAGGAGAATTAAAAATAGACATTTTGGCAAAGCCAACACCCCTCTGCGTGAATTGGCGTTGATCTGCGGTTAAAAATTTCCGATTCTGAATTTTGCAACAAGTCTAATGCGTTCAACCTAATGAGCGGTGAAAATTTGGCGCGGTTCTATAATAAAATCGAGGTGTCAACAATTCTGCTTTAGTTTGTACAGTAGGTCGTCATTTGCAAGCACAAGAGATTAAGGATCAGCTCAACTCCCTAATTAGCGACGCAGATCTAATAGATCCGAGTTTGGCGAGAAGATTGGATGAAATCAATCGCTGGGTAAAAGATGTTAAACCCGGTTCGCTAACTGCTAAGAAATTTGTGATGGCTTTTTTGCTGCAGCTTATCCGAGATTCTCAGGTTTGGCTGGCCGTTAAATCTCTACCTTCAGAAAGACAACAGCAAGCCGCGTTTGAGTTAATGACGCCGGGGGAAAGGTATTGGTACAGCTATCTATTTCCTAAATGGCTGAGCGAAACCGATCGCAAATTTTACATCTGGAAACAAAAACTCAAAGCCGGTAAATTTGATCCGGCTGACGATCTCGTCATTCGAGCGATCGCAGCCCGAATTGTCGATCGCCAAGGCACTGTTTTGTATCGATATGTTGCCGATCTTTCTATGGCAACCGATTCGATCGTTAGCAACCGCCAACAGCAGCCCCTCTGCATTCAAGTGACTACTCTTTCCGATGAATTCTCTGAACAAAAATATCAAAATTGGCAACAAACTCTTCAAGGTTGGGGGATTGACAGAGGATTATTTTTAAGTTATGATATAAACGATGAAAATTTCCTGAACCAGTTAGTTAACATAGCATTATATAATAGCGATAATTTGCCCGCAGGTCGTTACCTCAAGTTCCCGTAAATAAAGCAGATCTGCTGCTGAGAATAGTTCGACTGCTCCAAACTCCGTGAAAAAAATTTGACTAACTCACATATTGCACAATTCTCGACAATGCCAAAACCCTAACCCCCAGCCAGCTTCCCGGAAAAGGGAAAACAGGCCCAGATTCTTTCTCTCCTTTTCTGTTTGTGGGAGGGGTCTGCCAGACGGCGGCAACAGGTGCTTGATACGAAGGCTAAGTAACGGGAATATCTACCGCAGCAATCCATCTTGTGAAATAACTAGCAACTCAGCCCCAAGTGAATTGAGATTTGATCTAATCGCGGTGAAATTGTTGGAAATAAAATCAAATTAAATCAAAATCAAATACTATGACTGTACAAGGTACGAACACAGTTGAAAATAACTTGCAGAAAGTCTGGGAAGAATTGGAAGCTGCCAGAAAAATGCAGGATGACTGGATGAATTACGGCTTAGATTTTGTGGATTTGTATGTTGAAGATGCTGGCGGTGATTGGTTGGAAAAGTGGGGAAAATGTGAAGAAGAATTACAGCTCATCAAAATTAAGAAGGTAGATATTGAAGCAGTCAAAGCAGCGATCGATCTTCCCAGCTTTCAGCAGACCAAACTGCTGGAAATAGCCTTGAATTGCCGTTACAATACCAGCTATTACTTTGATCGCCCGGAGGAGTCTCCCGCTTGGCAAGAAGTTAAGTACAAACGGCTGTCACTCCTAGGCGGAGCGATTTTCGGTGCTGTTGTTACCGATTACCTGTACCGCGAATATCCAGAACTCGATTCAGATGCGATCTCAACCTTAAAAGCTCGTTTAGCAGATCCGAAAAAACTGGCGGATTTTGCACAAAATTTGAAATTAAACGAACTTAATTGGCGCGTATGGCATGGGACAGAAACAGACCAAAGCGAGTACAAGAGAGTTTTTTCGGAGACTTTTGAAGCTTTGTTTGGCGCGATTTACTTGGAGTTTGATCGGGATTTTTTCCGTGGGGGAAACTGGCTGATTCAGCACTTGATTGGCCCAAATATTAGCCAGCATCCCGATCTAACTCAACGGCGACAAGTTGCGCTAGAAAACGAGGTAAAACGGCGGGAAATCCTGGGTGCGGATATTCTAAATGCGATCGCGATCGACTATTTGTACAACCGCTTTCCCGAACGCAACGCCAGCCAGATAATTCGCTGGAAAAATATGTTAGTGGCTAAAGAGATTTTTCCCAAAGACTTTAAGGCAAAATTAGGCAGCCATTACCTAGAGTTGGAGAGCAATTTCTCGCGTACCCGCGACTGGTTGGTAGATAACTTTATCAAAAGCGCAGTTGACGAACTGCTAGAGGAAAGCGACACTCAACCAGAATATCTGATTGACAGTGCGAACCCGGAATCGCTGCCAGAATTGGTCAGCCGAATTACAGACAAAAAGTGGAAAAATGAATTTGTGAGAGTGGTCAGCATTTTGCAACCTGCTGACGAACTTTTGCTGCTGATGCAACAAAAACTTGACAGTATGGCCGCTAAAGATGAAACTTTGCAGCAGTTGCTAATCTGGGCAAATCACAAGTCTCAGTTAGTGCAAAGAAATTTCCAACCTGCGGAAATTCGAGCTTTTTATGTGGCATTAGTTTGCGTGCTCGATTTGGCTTTGACTCGCGTCCTCGATCCGAGTCTGAAGTTTGATAGATCCAAAGTTCGGAAGTTGCGGAATTGTTTGGCAAAGGCTCGAAAAAATGTAGAACTTGCAGAGGTTAACGAGTCTCTGAAATTGGCTTTTGATAATGATGTGGTGGATATCTTGGTTGGCATTTTGGCGCTGGATATTGAACCAGAACTTAAACAACTGCTGGCACAATTTCACACTCAGATGCCTGATTTGCAAAACTGGAAAAAGTGGCGCAAAGAGTTCGGTCGCTGTTGGCTGGCAAAATTCAAAACTGCGATCGGCTACAATCGAGACTTTCGCCCCCAACAGAAAACTTTGCTGAAACAGTATTGGTATGCCCAAAACTTGCTGGTGGAATGCCTCAACAGCGATAATTGTCAGGTGACACCGGCCGTCAGACAAAAAATTGAGGATAAAATGTTGTTATTGTCGGTGGATTTGAAGCTGGTTCACATTTAATTTTGATAGCGCGGACGGGCGGGACGCCCATCCCACCAAGGGACGGACGGGCGGGACGCCCATCCCACCAATGGAAACAGGGCTTACCCACTCCCACCCAAGAAACTGGGTTTTTTACCGAATCTGCGGGCTGCAACGCATCTTTTGGTGAAAAACCCGGCTTCTACTCAGCGGTGCCTAAGTCATAACAAAGGTAAGATTTAATGGGCAAGTCAAATTTATTGAGTGATGGCTTCCAAATCCTGTATCCCATAACGGAATTCTATGCAGTTGCAGCGCCAATTTAGCGGACAACTGATTGCGATCGACACCAAAACCGCGATCGCCAGTGGCGGTGAAGGTCGCATCTACCCGATCGCCCAAGACTCGTCCCTTGTAGCAAAAATCTACCACAAACCGACAGACGAAGACGGCGACAAACTCACAGTCATGTTCAGTATGCCGCCGGATGCGCCGATCGCGGAACCCGGGCACGCTTCCATTGCTTGGCCGATCGATTTGCTGCATACTGTCGGCGGGCGAGAAAAAATCGTTGGTTTTGTGATGCCGCGCGTCAACAAAGTGATGCCGGTACACACTTTCTACACTCCCAAAACCAGGCGCGAACAAAAACCGCTATTTAGCTATCTTTACCTCCACCGTACCGCCAGAAACCTCGCCTCGTCTGTAAACGCCCTCCACGTCAGGGGTTACGTCATCGGCGACGTAAACGAGTCGAACATTCTCGTGACGGATACGGCGTTGGTAACGTTGGTAGACACGGATTCGTTTCAAGTGCGCGATCCTTATACGGGTTACGTTTATCGGTGTCCCGTCGGGAAACCCGAGTTTACGCCGCCGGAGTTGCAGGGACAGACTTTCCGCGATATCGATCGATCTCCAGAGCACGATTTGTTCGGTTTAGCTGTATTAATTTTTCAATTGCTGATGGAAGGTACGCACCCGTTTTCGGGAGTTTATCTCGGTAGCGATGAACCGCCGCCTTTGGAAGCGAGAATTCGATCGGGCCATTTCCCTACAGGTACGAAGCGGATTCCCTACCGCCCAATGCCGGCTGCGCCTCCTTTTGAGATGCTGCATCCGCGACTGCGGCAGATGTTTATCCGCTGTTTTGAGGAAGGGCACGGCAATCCTTCGGCGCGCCCGGATGCGAAAACTTGGGTGAATGCGATTCGGGAAGCCGAAGATGCTTTGGTAACTTGCAGCAAAAACAGTCAGCATAAATACGGAAATCATCTGAGTCGGTGCCCTTGGTGCGATCGGGCAAAACTCCTCAAAGGGCGCGATCCGTTTCCTTCGCGGCAAGCAGTCAGCAACGGATTGCACTTGCAGCCCGCGAAAATCAAGCGTAAAAAGCCTCAACCACCGCCTGTCGTGAGGGAGCAGGCAGTGCGTAGACAACAGCCCGCCACGGGGCTGCCGCGCCCAATCGGCCAGTACGCAGTGCCGTTGCTGCCGATGCCCATGTCTTCTCGGAGTCGAACTCCTGCGCCTCGGGTTCCCGTGGGCAAGTTTGAGCGCATTGTTCAGGATGCTGCTTGGGGAGGTGTTTGGGGTAGTTTGTGTTTGGCGGCGATCGGGGGAATTTATTCGGTAATAGCTGAGGGTGGCAGTGCTATTTTGGGGGCGATGTTTGTTGGTACGATTTGGGGCTGTTTTTTTGGGGTGATGTGGGGGGTTTTTACTTTGCCGCCGAATCAGATTTGGCGGAAGTGGGGCGGAGTTTTGGTGGGGGCGTGTTGGGGGGCTTTTTTGTTGGCGGCGATCGGCGGTGCGGTGTTTGGCGCAATTAATAGCACTCCGGGGATCGGGGAGAGGATTTTGGCAGGGGCGGGGGTTGGTGCTCTCTGGGGCTGTGTTTGGGCAACTTTTCAGCCTCCTCTGGCGCTGCCGGTGGGGAGGGTGTGGGGCCGGCGGGGAGGGTATTTGGGGGCGGTCTGGGGCTCGTTTGTGGGGACTCTGGCTGGTGTTTTGTTGGGGGCTGGGTTGGTGGTTTGGCAGCAATACGGTGTCCAGATGCAGCCGATGGATAAGTTTGCGCGTTTGCTGCTGGGTGTGGCGATCTTCGCGGCTGGTGTGGGTTCTTTTGGAGGTGTGGTTTCTGGGGGTTTGTTGGGTTTTTGCGGGTTTTCGCCGAAGTTGCCGATTTCGTTTCAGCCTTCGGGCTTGAAGGGTGGGACTTTGGGGGCGATTTGGGGCAGTTTTTTGGGGACTTTTGCGGGTGCTGTGTTGGGGGCGTTGGTGTCTGCGATGTTTCCGGCTGTTAGCGCTGGGGTGCCGGTGGAGTTGGGGCCTGTGGCGGGGGCGATCGTGGGGGCTGGTTTGGGGGCGATTTGGGGGGTGGTTTCGGGTACTGTTTGGGGGGCCTTGGGGAAGTGGTGAAGGAAGAAGCAACGATGTAAATGTGCAACCGCAGATATTTCTCTACAACCTATTAGCCAAGCGCCTGAACAAAGCTTGCGAGTTCCAGGGTTTGACGTTTCGGGGCCGCACATCGCTCGGAACCTCTACTTGAATTTAACTTAGTCTTAACTTAAACTTAACCTGAATTCCCTAGTAAATCTAGCGACTAACCGGAGTTACATTAAGTCAGCCTGCCACGCCTGGGAATGCGTGCGCGTGAAGAGCGAGTTCTAGTAGGAGTACAGGCAATGAGTTCTATCTTTTTCAGCCCCAACGATTGGCAAACAGTGACCTTTAGGCTGACGGCGGCACTACTGGTAGGCTTCGCGATCGGCATGAACCGCCAGCAGCCAGGTAGACCAGCAGGTTTAAGAACCTTTATGATTGTGAGTCTAGGCGCAGCTATATTTGTAATGATTCCTTTGCAGATGGAGGGCGACAGCACCTTTTCCTCTTCCAATGCTTTGAGCCGAACTATCCAAGGAGTTGCCACAGGGGTAGGCTTTCTGGGGGGCGGAATCATTCTGCAACAAACTCAATACCCACGGGGTAAAGCTGAAGTCAAAGGATTAACTTCCGCCGCAACTATTTGGTTGGCTGCCGGATTAGGTGCAGCGGCAGGTTGCGGTTTGTGGGTGATGAGTTTGATAGGAACGCTTTTTGCACTCTTGGTTTTGAGTGGCGTTAAACGGCTTAAGAAGTCTGCCTTAATTCGTGCTTATGCTAACAGCCAACCAAAAACACGAGTCAAAGATGCAGCCTCAGTGCCCGATCGGCAGCCAGAATAACTGAGCTTCCCTTTCAACAAGTACAAGATATACTCAGCACGGCAAAACACAATCCTGAGTAGCTGAGTAGCATTTGTGGTTAATTGGTCTGGCTTGAAGCTCCGAAAGTTTTAGGTTAAAAGAGAAGCCAAATTTTGTTTATGGGTGATAGGAGCCTGAGTAAGTAAGTCCGATATTGCTGTCTTAAACCCCGAAAAATCGGAGTAATACTTATAATATAAACACTTCTTTTTGACATACTATTTGAACTAGGTTTCCAGCCAGAATTGCGCTATCCAACAAATCCCGATAAAAGATAATTTGATTTGTACGCTTTTCTCAAGCCGATTTTTACTTGAGATGACAATGACAATTCGGCTTTTCAATCAAAGACTCAACCAAAGCATTCAAAGCAACCGCCGCCAACAACCCGCCACCAAAAGTCCCCACAGTCGTAATAAAAGCAACGCCCGATCGCACTAACCGCCGTTTCGCCACCGGAGAATGACTAAAACCGATCGGCATTCCAACTACCAAAGCCGGTTGCAGTTGCCGATTCTCGATCGCCTCGCAAACCGCCATCAGCACAGAAGGCGCATATCCTATCACCAATATACATCCCTTTTCCAACTTCAACAACTTTTCAAACCACTCACCCTGCCGCCAGAATTCCTGTTCCGCTTCCGCCGCAGCATTGATGTGCGGGTCATCAATTAAAGTTGCAATACTTGTTCCCAAATGCGCCAATCTAGTTCGATCTAAAGCCGCAAAAACAGGAGGCACATCAGCCACAATTTGACACTGATTTTTCAAAGCTTCCCGCGCCGATTTAATCGCCGTTGCGCTCAACTTCACAAACGGCAGCAGCGAACAATCTCCGCAAGCTAACACCAGTTTAGAAAGCAAGTCTACCTCAATTTCCGAGCGATCGCCCAAATCCGGCAACAAATGCTGCAACGACTCCCCAAAATCCTCCGGGTGAGTGTGCGCCCCCGCATCCCAACCCTCCCAAAGTTGTTCCAACTCATCCAACCCCCCCTCAGTTTCCGCCTGCAACAGCCTTAATTGCGCCAGTGCGTCGGCTTGCACCGCTTGACAGGAAATATCCCGCCCCAGCAATCCTTCCAGCGCCGAAGCCGTTTCTCGGAGGCGAACAATTTGCTGAATAACCGACAGATATTGCCGTTGCAGAGTCGCCATCAGCGCGTCAGGGGAAGCATCCGCGTCAGTTTCTAAGAGTTTGCGGATGTGAGACAGTTGAAAGCCTTGCTGCTTGAGTGCGACTATTCTTTGCAGCCTTTGCACATCGCTGCGGGTGTACAGTCTGTAGTTAGAGGTCGATCGCACCGCCGGAGATAGCAGCCCCAAAGCGTGATAATGTCGCACCATCCGAGGGGTAATTGTGCCTTTTACCGCTTCTGTAAGTTGTTTGATTGTCAGGTATTCTTGCATTGGATTTTTTAACCGCAGATATGGGCGGATAAACGCGGATGGACGCAGATGGGTATGGAGGGTTATTGAGTTTTGTAATTTTGTTTGGTTTTACTCTTGACATTGACATTAATGTCAATGTTTAGGCTACAGGAGTCTTTCTACCAAATCAAGCTTTACAAATGACTTCTAATTTTTTGTCACTTTCTCGCATCTCCCACGTAGCAGAAGAACATCCAGATGCTGTGACTGCCGCCCTGTGCGGAATTCTAGTAATCTTGGGTTCGCTAGCCCTGCAATTCGGCTGGCTGGGTGTAGCCGTGTTAATATTACCCGCAGCTTATGTTATCGGCGGCTATTCCAGCACCCGCGAAGGCTTAACTACGCTTTTTCAAGAACGCGAATTAGATGTAGATTTGTTAATGATTGTCGCTGCTTTGGGCGCGGCCGGTTTGGGGCTGTGGCGGCAAGAATATCATTTAATTGTTGACGGTGCGGTGCTGATTTTAATCTTTGCAATTAGCGGCGCGCTTGAAGGTTATGCTATGCAGCGGACTGAACGCAGCATCCGCAGTTTGATGAGTTTGACTGCGGATACTGCTAGGGTGGTAATGTACGGCGGGGAACGGTTCGTTGCGATCGACAAATTGGAAATTGGCGATTACATTTTAGTCAAGCCCGGAGAAATCATCCCCACAGATGCGATAATTCTTGAAGGCTACAGTGCGATCGATCAAGCCTCGATTACCGGCGAGTCGATGCCCGTGGAGAAAACCAGGGGCGATGAAGTCTATGCAGGTACAATTAACGGTGTCGGCGCGCTGAAACTCGAAGTTCATAAAACTCCAGAAAGCAGCTTGATTCAGCGAGTGATTCGGCTAGTCCAAGAAGCGCAAACAGCAGCGCCGCCTTCTCAAATGTTTGTAGAAAAATTCGAGCGCGGTTATGCCAAATTAATTGTCGGTTTAGGCTTGCTGCTGGCAACTTTGCCGCCCTTTCTTTTGGGCTGGAATTGGGAAGAGACAATCTATCGGGCGCTGATTTTCTTAGTAGTCGCGTCCCCCTGCGCGCTAATGGCATCGATTATGCCGGCGCTGCTTTCGGGAATTGCTAACGGGGCGAGACAGGGGATTTTGTTTAAAAGTGGCGCGCAATTAGAGATGATTGGTAAAGTCAGGGCGATCGCCTTTGACAAAACCGGAACTCTCACCACGGGAAAACCTGAAGTTATCCAAATTGTACCAGCAGCCGGATATACTGAAACAGAAGTTCTGCAATTTGCAGCAGCCCTAGAAGCTCATTCCGAACACGCGATCGCCTCTTCAATTGTCAGCGCCGCCCAGCAGCAACAGTTACAATTGTCAACCGCTACCGACGTACAAGCAAAAATAGGTCAAGGAATTGTTGGCAAAGTCAACAATCAAATCATTGCCATTGGTAAAGCCGAATTTGTCGAATCAACCTCCGAATTGACTCAAATCAGCCAGCAGTTGCAAGCCGAAGGTAAAACCGTTGTTTGGGTAGCAAAGAACGATCGGCTTTTAGGAATCATTGCAGTAGCAGATACCATCCGCCCCGAAGCAGCAGCAACGGTAAAACGCTTGAAAAAATTAGGCGTAGAACATATAATTATGCTAACCGGCGACAACGAGCAAACAGCTCAACACATCGCCCGTCAATTAGGCATCAAAGAAGTGTACGCCGAACTTTTGCCAGAAAACAAAGTGCAGGCAATTAAACAACTGCAAACCCAGTATCAAACTGTAGCAATGGTGGGAGACGGCATCAACGACGCCCCCGCCCTCGCTCAAGCTTCCGTGGGCATTGCGATGGGAATTTCCGGCAGCGATGTTGCTTTAGAAACTGCTGATATCGTATTAATGGCAGATAAGTTAGAGCAACTAGCTAAAGCAATTAGTTTGGGCCGCCGCGCTCAAAAAGTTGTCAAACAAAACATTGTTTTTGCACTCAGTTGCATTATACTGTTACTGGCTGCCAATTTCCTGGGAAACATCACCATGCCTTTAGGCGTAATCGGTCATGAAGGGTCTACAGTAATAGTCACATTAAGCGGTTTGC
The DNA here is from genome assembly GCF_036700865.1 of Microcoleus sp. S13C4. Taxonomy (NCBI): domain Bacteria; kingdom Bacillati; phylum Cyanobacteriota; class Cyanophyceae; order Oscillatoriales; family Microcoleaceae; genus Microcoleus; species Microcoleus sp. S13C4. The sequence continues at coordinate 55,390 of NZ_JAUBPS010000021.1, read as the reverse complement.
GACTGCTCAGAAATTAGACCAATCGAGACAGAGGAAGAGTGATATCAAATCCGCTCTTCATCGGAATTATTAGTCTCTCTCTTCTCTTCCTCTGCGTTCTCTGCGTTCTCTGCGGTTAAAAATTCCCAATATTAAGAAAAACTACAATTTGTGTTTTGTTACTAAAAACACGCTAGGGTCAAAAGTATTAAATCATACCAAAACCTGAAGTTGCTCGAAAATGCAATAAAAATTAACCTAGAAAAAGTCTAGAAAATGGTATAGAACTGATTGCACCAAGAGCAATGGAAAACAAGTTTTCTGTTGGAGGCTATTATGAACGAAAAAGTCATTGGGGCCACGCGGAACGTTGCAATTGTTGGCCCTTATTTAAGCGGTAAAACCGCACTGCTCGAAAGTTTGCTGTCGGTGACAGGGACAATTACCCGCAAAGGAAATGTCAAAGATGGCAACACAATAGGTGATAGTTCCCCGGAAGCGCGCGATCGCCAAATGAGCGTAGAAGTAAACGCCGCCACCGCTGAATATGAAGGCGTCCGCTTCACATTTCTCGACTGTCCGGGCTCGGTAGAATTTGCCCAAGAAACTTACAATGCGCTGATTGGTGTGGATGCGGCGATAATTGTTTGCGAACCCCTTGCCGATCGCACTTTAACCCTCGCACCCCTGTTTAAATTCCTCGATGATTGGGAAATTCCCCACTTAGTTTTCATCAACAAGATCGATCGAGCTTACACAGACGAAACTACTTGCGGCACCAACTTCACCGAGGTGATCGACGCGCTCAAATCCGTTTCCAGTAGACCGATCGTACCTCACCAATATCCGATCGGCAAAAACGAACAAATCATCGGTTTTATCGACTTAGTAACCGAACAAGCTTACCACTACCATCCGGGCGCCGCCGCAGATCCCGTCCCGCTTCCAGAACACCTCAAAGCACAAGAAAGCGCAGCGCGGCAGCAAATGCTCGAAGAATTGGCGAATTTTGACGACCATTTACTCGAAGAATTGCTCGAAGAAATCAATCCCGACGCCGAAGAAATTACCCGCGATTTAAAGATGGAATTAGGCGCAGATTTAATTGTGCCAGTATTCATCGGCATCGCCGAACAAGATTTCGGCGTGCGGCCTCTGCTGGAAGCTTTGCTGAGGGAAGCGCCGACACCGGAAACTACAGCCGATCGCCGCGGCATTATACTAAGTGAAAACAAAGTTCTGGCTCAAATCCTCAAAACCTATTACACGCCACAGGGAGGCAAACTATCGTTAGTGAGAATGTGGCGGGGGACGCTGGCAGACGGAGCAATTTTGAACGGCGTTCGAGTTAACGGTTTGTACCGCTTGACCGGCCAGCAAACGCAAAGTTTGCAGTCTGTCAGCGCGGGGGAAATTGTGGCTGTGGGAAGGCTAGAAGGCTTGAAAACAGGCGATACGCTGGCGCTAGACCGATCGGAAGAATTGCCAAAAGCCGAAATCATCCCGCCTGTCTACGCACTGGCGATCGTCCCAGAAAAGCGCAACGATGAAGTTAAGCTGAGCTCCGCTTTAGCTAAATTGCTAGAAGAAGACCCATCTTTAGTCTGGGAACAGCACGGCGACACTCACGAAATTATACTTTGGGGTCAAGGCGAAATCCACCTGAAAGTAGCCTTAGACAGGTTGCGCCGCAAGTATAACTTGCCGATGGTAACTCACTTACCGCAAGTGCCGTACAAAGAAACCATCCGCAAACCAGCATCTTCCATCCACGGGCGCTACAAACACCAAAGCGGCGGACACGGACAGTTTGGCGACGTGTACCTCGACATTCAACCGCAGCCACGAGGAGAAGGCTTCAATTTCACCGACAAAATAGTCGGCGGCGTCGTCCCAAAACAGTACATTCCCGGCGTGGAAGTGGGAGTGCGCGAATATTTGGATCGCGGCCCGCTGGGTTTCCCGGTGGTAGACGTAGCGGTGACGCTGACTAACGGTTCCTACCATTCTGTGGACAGTTCCGAACAAGCTTTCAAGCAAGCGGCGCGTTTGGCGATGCAGGAGGGAATGGCGAAGTGCGAACCGGCATTGCTGGAGCCGATCGCCAAAGTTGAAATTTGCGCTCCGAACGAGTGTACATCAAAGGTGTTGCAGTTGGTCAGCGGACACCGCGGCCAAATTCTCGGCTACGAAGGTAAAAAAGGCTGGAAGGGATGGGATGCAGTTTCTGCTTATTTGCCGATCGCAGAAATGCAGAATTTGATCGTAGAATTGCGATCGCAGACAATGGGAGTCGGATTTTTTAATTGGGAGTTCGATCGATTGCAAGAAGTGCCGGAACCTTTAGCTAAGCGGGTTTTGCTAACCACTGGCGGCAATGGAAACGGCAACGGTAAAAGTTAAGCTATAGCGGCGGGTTTCACCAACCATCTTGACAATAATGCAAAGGATAAATAAACCCGCCCCCGCCCCACGGCCAATCTGAATGTACATTTCGATTGTTCGTTGGGTGGAGGCGGGTTTTCTAGTTTGTTTTTTTCCGGCGATTATGGTTTGGGAAACCAGTCCCTACGATCGCACAAATTATACGATCGCGAATCAACGAGACATGATATTAGAGAACTCGATAATTCATCCGTGTATCCGTGTCAAATTCCGTGTCGTGCCTTCTTCCTTACCCTAAAAAGAAATAATCAAGTAACCATTCAGGAACTTAGCACCAGTAACAGACTTTCCAGTTAGCGCCGGAGGCAGCAAAATATTGCGCCGCTGATCGCCTGCTTCGATCGTCACTTCCGGCCCCGATTGAATCAATTTAATTTCTTTCTTGTCAAACCCAGGCAAAAACAAACTAACTTGACGCTGTGCAATGTTGATGTTAATAGGTTGAGGAGCTTTTGCCGCCTGAGAAAAATCGGGCAAAGCATCAATTAGCGGCTGCCAATTATTGTCACTGTGCGCCGGAACCGAAACAGCCGTCAAAGGCTCAAAATCGGCAGTAATAGCTTCTGTAACCGATGCTTGATTAACAATGACACCGCCCACAGTCAAACCAACTTGTTGAGAACTTCCCCAAAGATAGCGGGCAGTTGCGATCGCACTTGCATCCCCAGTCGTCACCAAAAAAGCCGCCGTGCGGTTCGGATCTGCCAGCGCTTCCTTACCCTTATCCAAAAGATTATCGACTTGCTTAGTAGATTGAAAAGCATTGTCTCCCGACAAATCCACCGTCAACACCGTACTGACAACCGGTTGAATAAAAGGTGAAAGCGCTTTCCCCAAATCCGAATCTACCAAAGCTTGACGGAACCTGCGGATATACCAACTCAGAATTTCCGGCATTCCCAGCATCCGCAGCGTATCCATGCCACCATTGCCGTCATAAACGATCACATCGTATTGTTTGCTGTCCTCGTATTCCCGAAGTTCGTTCAACGCCAGCGCGCTGTCCATTCCCGGCAACACTCCTAATTCTTGACCGTAAATCTGCTTGAAAAACGGAGTGCGGACATATTGAGCTTCTAGTTGTTTAACTTCGTCCCACCTGCGTTCTAGCAGCGGCGCGCTTTGCACCTGAACTGCTTTGAGGTTGGGGGCGATTTCCTGGGGGTTGAGAGTCAGGGGAGTCCCTAGCAGGATACCCAATGCAGGGCCCGGATCTTGGCCGAGCAGCAGAACTCGCTTGCCTTGAGCCGCGTATTTTTTAGCTGTTGCGATCGCGATCGTGCTGCGGCCAGTGCCGCCTTTGCCCAAAAATGTCAAAATCAAAGCCATTTTCTGTTCTCACTGCCAAAGCTTACTCTTTAACATTTAAGCGCAACCTTCAGCCAGAGTGGGGAGGGGGGAGAGTGGAGGAAGAGGAGAGTCGGTGAGTGGGAGAGTGGGAGAGGGGAAGAATTGGGAAAATTTCTCCTCTTCCTTCTTCCATCGGACTGACATCCGTTACATCCGTTACATCCGTTACATCCGTTACAGAATCCGTTGCCGAACTTCCTTCTTCCTTCTACATCTGTTAAACGGGTTCTAGCTCATCTTCAAAGAACCAAGTCGCAAAACCGTCAAACTTGACAACCACGCCTACTCCGCTACCGTCAACCATTCTGAATCCGTCAACAGTGCCTACTGGATTCTCCTTTATCTTGCCCACGATATTTGCAGGTATCCGATCTCTGAGACGGCGCACCTTAACTCTCTGACCTACTTCTATTGCCACTGAAATTGTTCTCCTGCTCTATATAACCTATATACAACCGTCCATTTTACAGTTTGGCGTCTACTTCGGAACAGTAACACCAGCAGGCGATCGCTCCCTATGATTTTCCATCGAAATTTCTACCAACTTTTCCTAAAAAAAGTTATTCTAGCCGGAGTTGGTTGATCGTCTACCCTGATTCGCTTGGGTTTGCTTCATAAGGTTTCACCGTCGCCAGATCCACTGGCAGAGGCTGTTCACCACTTAGATAATTATTTTTTATTGCTTCGCAAAAAGAAGTTTTTTATTAATTTCCACAACTACAGGATTTCTCCTCAATTAGTCATCCTTCAGGCAGAAGCCAAAAGGCCTTCAAAAGCAGTAATTAATTTTATCTTTGCTATATATAAATCTGCCCTCTCTGACGTTGATAGCGGCGAAATTTCATGCTGCAAAGGACTTTGAGTCTGGTTGGCCAAATTTCCCGAAGGTCAGATTTTAGTAAAGTGCCATGTTGTAACAGTTTACTAAAATCTGACAATAAAAAGAAGGTTTAATGCTAAGCTCCCATGCTGAAAAAGTTAATTTTTGCTGATTTTTTACGGCATAAAAAATGGAACGATTTCCGGATGTATGCCGTCTGATAGAGGAAATGAAGTGGAGGAACTTCAATATGACAAAAGTGAAATTATGAATAAAATTTTTACGTGCGGGCGATCGACCAAAATTCCGCTCCTAAGTTTGTCCTTGGCTATGCTGGCGAGTCTGTCGCCCTTTCGTGGGACGATCGCCAGTCCGCCCTCTCCATCCCCCAAACAGCCGTCGAACGCTACTAAAATTGTCTTGGTCGATAGACTCCCAGCATTGCCTACCGGCTCAAAATCTCCAACAAATCCGGCAACAGTGGCGGCAAATCCATCCCCAGCACACACGATAAACGCCCAGGGAACAGCGGTCGGGCGATCGCTCGAAATAGAAGAAATTCGCGGTACAGTCAGCTTTAAAGGGCGACCAGCGGTCGTGGGCGATCGGCTTCTCGCCCCCGGAGACGAAATCATCACCGGCCCCGATTCCACAGCCCGTTTAGGCATCGACAACAACACCGGCATCGTTGAAGTTGCCGAAAAAACCGCAGTCAGAATATCCACTTTGTCAAACAGTGCAGGCGGCGAAAAAGACACAGCCATTTTTGTCAGCAGGGGACGAGTCAGGTTGTCGATCGGCAAAACTGCTGCGGCAACTCCCGCAGCAAACACCTCAACAATTATCCCGTCGAACCAAATAGTCGCCCTCAATACCTTCAGCGGACTCGGCAAATCCAGTCAAATTGCCCAACAAAAAAAATCTGCCAAAACCGCCCCAGTCCGGGTTGAAACCCCAGAAGGCGTTGCCGGAGTCCGGGGAACCTCCTTTGGCGTCAGCGTCGGTGGCGGTAAAACCGCAGTCGAAACTATTGAAGGTGCAGTCGTAGTATCCGACAGCGCCGACTCCGAAGTAGTTGTCAACAGCGGCAACTCCACGACAATTTTCCCTCAAACCTCGCCCGTGGCGCCCTCAGCGAGCCCTCGCCTAGCTCAACTCAAAGTCCGCAGTTTGTTGAGAGTCAGTGGCAATATCTATCGCCTCAGCGCTCAAATTAACCCGATCGACACAGTTTATGTCAACAACGAAGAGATTAAGAGCGATCGAAATGGCAACTTCAAAATCCAAGGAATTTTACCTCCAAGCCGCCGCCTCCAAATCGTAGTGCGAGGGCCGTCAGTCACAGAACGGCATTACAGCTTCGCAGTTCGCTAAACAACCTATCGTCGCGAGTAATGTACGCGGGAAGTCTCTGAGGACGTGAGTTAGATCATAAGTCCTATCAGGGTTGATTATTTTGTGTAGGTGCGAAGCATTTCGCGGTGACTCTCGGTAGTCAAAATAAAGAAATTTTGCGCCAACCCTTCGCCCTTACGGTATTGTAAAACTTCATGACTCCCACTCCTCTCGAAGTTCGGACTCGAATGTCAATTATTGCGGCAAATTAATTGCATGAAGTTCAAAGAATGGATTGATCATCTCAAACACACTCAACTGATAGGCTTCCGGCAACATATAAGCACAAATCCTCCCTGGATGACAGGGGTAGTAGTAGGTATGATGTCTGTATTTATGCTGCAAGTGGGAATGTGGAAACCCCTGGAATATTTGGGATACAAAACGCTATTTCAAATTAGAGAATCGGGTATATTACCAAATCCCGGATGGGATGAGAGAATTGCGGTAATTGCGATCGAACCGCATTCCTTGCAGGAATACGGCCAATTTCCTTGGCCCCGCAACCGCTATACCGAACTGCTAGAAGCACTGAAAAAATCTCCCCCTACAGCAGTTGGTTTTGACATTCTTTTCCTCGATCCGAGTCCGAAAGATGATATTTTAGCCGCTGCCATCGCCGCCAACGGCAAAGTTGTACTCGCTGGAACCACCAAAGAAGAACCCGTAGCATCTTTAAAAGCAGCCGCAGGTGTCGGCCACATCGGGCAAGAAGCCGATAGCGACGGTATTACCCGCGAGTCAAAAATCTTTCTCAACGGGATTCCTAATTTCGGTTTAGCAATGACTCACAGGTACAATGCTGCTAATCCCCAAGATCCAGTATTGCTTCCACAGTCAAAAAATAAGCAGGAAAAAAAAGTTTGGATTAACTGGCCGGGGAAAACAGAAAATCTACCTACCTATGCTTTTGTTGATGTCGTAGAAGGTAGAATTCCCGCAGATGCTCTGACTAATAAGTTAGTTTTAGTGGGCATAGTTGCTACGGGTTTCGACCCGATATCTTCACCTCTAAACAAGACTACGGCTGGGGTTTATTTATATGCAGCGTTGGTTGACAATTTGCTCAATCAACGCTTGCTGCAGCGGCTGCCGGTACTGGTGGAAATTTTGTTATTGTTGGGGATTGGCCCGCTTACCGCTTTGGTTCTGGGCAAGCGAGGTGTTAAAGAGAGAATTGCGATCGCTCTCGGTTTGCCTGTTGTTTGGATTGCGGCTGCTGCTTTGCTATTTGGCTTCTTTTTTTGGTGGGTTCCGATTGCCGCACCTATCGGCACTCTCATTTTATCTAGCACGGCTTTGCAACTGCGGGAACAGTACGAAAAGCAGCAGTTGATGAGGTTATTTGAAAAGCACGTCGCTCCGGAGACAGCTCAGCTTATTTGGGAACGCAAAGCTGAGATATTTGAACAGGGAGAACTCGAACCTCAAGAACTTACAGCAACGGTGCTGTTTATGGATATTCGTAGTTTTACTTCGATTTCAGAAAAAATGCGGCCGCGGGATTTGCTCACCTGGTTGAACAATTATTTGGAAGCGATGACCAACTGTATTATGGATCACGGCGGCGTTGTAGATAAATACATCGGTGATGCAATTATGGCAGTTTTTGGGGTGCCTTTTTGCCATAGCGAATATCGACAAATTCAACAAGATGCTTTGAATGCAGTTGCCGCTTGTATTGCGATGCACGAACGGCTGCACCAACTTAATCAGCAGCTTAGAATTGAACGCAAACCTTTAATTAAGTTTGGCATCGGTTTGCATACCGGACAGTTAGTTGCTGGCAGCGTGGGCGGTTCCCGGCGTTTGAATTATTCTGTGATCGGCGATGCAGTCAACGTTGCTGCTAGATTGGAGGCGATGAATAAGGAAATTGTTTCTGACAGTCCTTTTAATTTGTTGGTAACGGCGAGGACTTTTGCTTATGTGCGCGATCGCTACGAAGGCCAAAAAGTAGGCTCGATTCAATTGCGAGGCAAAAAAGAACTGACTGTGGTTTATGCTATTTTGGGCGAAAAGCATTAGTTATTAGGCATTGGGTATTGGGCATTGGGCATTGGTTCAGGACTTACGTATCAAAACCCAAAAAACCGGGTTTTTGGCAATTTATGCCAGCATTCACGAAATATTCTGGCAACAAACCCCGGTGGTTGAGCGAAGTCGAAACCCTGACCACCCGTGCGTAATTCCTAATCTAATCAAACACGCTTAGCCGCAGAGTTTTAGCTATTTGTTCTAACAGAAATAAGCCACCGATAGAATTTCCCTCTTTATCCAGGGGCGGACTGTAAAAGCCGATCGCACCTTGACCCGGAATTACCGAAAGCATTGCCCCGCTAACTCCCGACTTAGCCGGCAGTCCCACCCGCAGCGCAAAGCGGGCGGATGCTTCATACAAACCGCAAGTTGCCATCAGTGCTTTGACAGTACGGCAGTTTTCCCCGATTTGTCGATCGCCACTATTTACCAAAACCATACCCAGCTTAGCTAAATCCTCCACATTTCCCGACAAACAGCAAACGCGATTGTAGGTTTCTAAACCAATTTCCGACTTTTGAACATAACCCGATTCTACCATTTTCAAGGCGAGATTCCAATTATTTTGATTCGGATTTGTCTTCACGGAATCGAGCATTAACTCGTCAACAAATAACTGACTGTTTGCCTGTTGATTCAGCCATAAGAGCAAGTTTTGACAGCGCGACACAGCATTTTGACCGGGCATCAAAGACGCTAGGGCGATCGCCCCGCTATTAATCATCGGATTTCTCGGCTTCCCTTGGTCTATTTCGAGTTGAGTTAAGGAATGGAAAGGCAGTTCCGAAGGCTCGCAGCCAACGCAGTCAAATACCGCTTTTTCGCCCAATTCGCACAGCAAATAAAGCAGGACGAAGGGCTTGATTACACTCATCAGCGGGAATGTTTGAGCAATACTACCCCAACTCAAAATTTGACCGTCAATTGCCCGAATTTGCACGGCAAACCTTTGTCGGTCTGCTTGTGCAAGGAGAGGTATGTAGGTAGGAATTTGACCGAATTTACTGCGATTTATTGCCTCTTTTGCCCAAACTTGCAGTTGTTCCGGTTGCAGGCAAGATAGTTTGCTGGTGGATATTTTCACGCTCGATTATTTAGATTATTTAAAGTTTTAGATTGGCATTCCTGGGGCGATGTTGAGCCGGAAACCCGGTTTATTAACCGAATTGCATCACTTGAACCCGCTGCGGGAAGAAACTGGGTTTCTTCGGGGAGATAAACCAAGCTCGAACTTCAGGCTATTGACGTTTCGGCCCGCCGGGAGCAAATAAATTTTTCATAAAAAACCTGTACTTTGCATAAAAATCTCCCCTTCACCCCGATATATAAGTAGCAGCTTCAAGGCAACGCTGCTAGCCCAAACAAACAAGCACTAGCTTGAAATGCCTTCAGGTTCTTATGTTTAAGCCCCAGCAAGGGGCGGGGTGCATATTTAAGTTAATTCTTTCAGAGTTCGCAAAATCCTGTCCGGAAAACCCCCGAACCTTTAAGAATGTACTATCCAACCGGATCTACCAAAACCAGGATAAAAAAATGGCAGATGAAGCGAAAGCAGAAGCACCAAAACCCGCTCCCATGATTTTTAAGGGTGTGTGCAAGGACGGAGTTCTCAAAGGCAAAGAAATTGAAGGCAAACTAGATATCAAAGTTAACGTCGAATCTGTCACAACCCCAGAAGCACCGCCCAAAAAATCCGAGTGGGAGCCAGTTATCTTTTGGGTATTGTTTGCATTCATGGCAAACTTGATTGTCGGCGACCCCGCCGGAATGCGAAAATACAGCTCCCCACAAAGGTCTTCTTCTCATCAGATGTTAAACCAATCTGGGGAGCAGTCGCTGTTGCCTAAGAAAAACACCAGCAACTTGCCACTTTAGGTCCTGGGAGCCTGCCAGCCGCGCAAATAGTAATAGAAAGACCCGAAATATTCATCGAATACTCGCGTCGTAGTTACCAAAGCTTCTGCACTAGGCAAAAAATCTCCCGCGTCTAAGCGGAGTCTACTGGATCTCCCTCCAGAAGTGGGTTGAAAAGTGTAGAAGTCGGTAGCCCTAGGAATCACCTGGATTCCCATATTCGCAAAAGCGAGGCTGGCACGGCGCATCTGAATCGCAGATGTTACCAGGATTACTTTGCGCGCGGCGCCACGGCTGTCGAGTATCTTTCTCACCTCTTCAGCGCTGGTGCGTATGTTGCTGCCGTTATCGTCGAGAACGATACTGCTGCGCGGCACGCCCATGTTGTTTGCCAGCAAAGTCTCGATATCCTTAGCTTCGCCAACATAACCCTCCAACTCGGGTCTGGGGCCAGCGGTAACGATGACCATCGGTGCGAGTTGTTTTCTGTACAAAACGGCAGCATAGGGCAGGCGATTGCCTGTATCTGTCAGTTGAATCGCTACTCGGTTGGGAATGTGAGGTTGAGTGGTTCCCTTGCCCAGGAGGACGATCGCCGCTGCGGTTTCGTCGCAGCAAACTGTACGGACGGCTGCGGCGGCGTCCCGTTCTGCTTGCTCGGCGAACCAGTAAGCGACAACTGGCATACTCGAAAGGATCAAAACTAGCAGCGCTGCCAGGATCATTCTCGGCGCCGGGTTGCGGATGCCCCCGTTCGTGATCAGCGCCGATGCAATCACCAGCAGCGTGATGGAAAAACCCAGCGGCTTAAAGAAGAAGGCTATGAGCCCGAAAATCGCTGCTCCGACCGGGGTGTCTGGTGCAAAAAAAGCTAGGATCAAAAGGCTGATCAGCAGCAAAACGCGCAGCCGATCTAATAATGGATTGTCTTTACCTCCTGATTGATCCCACCACGATTTGATCAGTGAGAACAGGAGGAATAGAAATAGAATGCGAGCTAACAGTTCTGGCATCTTGCAATATTCTGTGTCTTCATAAATTAGTACAGAAGTTTTGGAAACGAGCGCTAATTTAACTGCGGTAGGAAATACGGGCATCGGTGGGTTTTTAACTTTCGCGAATAACGCAGTCCGATCGCATTTATCCTAATGCTCGCTTCCTGTCAGCTATCAACCATTGGGTGCAGGGTGAAACCCGCTACTTCCAGTCACAGATTGCTGACAGTTAATTGGTAATTGATAACTGGTAATGGTTGATTGATAATTGGTAATGAATCGAGGACGCCGCAGGTGAAATTGGCAATTCAACTCTGCTTTCTGCTGCCTGCTTTTTTTCCCCATTACCTGTTACCCATTCACCAATCCCAATTTATCGGCGCTTCAGTTGATTCCGAATTGCCTGCGTTACCGTTTGAATTACTTTAACACGAGCATAATACTTGTTATCGGCCGCAATTAGCGTCCAGGGAGCAGCCGGCGTGCTGGTGCGCTGAATCATTTGATTCACCGCTACTTCATAATAATTCCACTTTTCCCGATTCCGCCAATCTTCGTCGGTGAGTTTGTATTGTTTAAATGAATTGTTTTGCCGCTCTGTAAACCGCTTTAGTTGCTCGTCAGGACTGATGTGCAGCCAGAATTTAACTAAGACACAACCGAAACTGGTGAGTTGCTCCTCAAATTCATTGATTTCCTGATAAGCTCGGCGCCATTCGGGTTCGGTGGCAAATCCTTCGACTCGCTCGACCAGCACTCTACCATACCAACTGCGATCGCAAATGCTGATTTTACCTGCAGTTGGCAGCCGCTGCCAGAACCGCCACAGGTAGTGGTGCGCTTTTTCTTCATTTGTCGGGGCCGCAAAGGCATTAACAGTGTAACTGCGGGGGTCTAATATGTCCGTCAAGCGTTTGATTGCTCCTCCTTTACCGGCGGCGTCCCAACCTTCAAACAGCACTAACACGGGGATTTCCTCTTCGTAGATGCTTTGTTGCAGTTTGCCAAAACGGGTTTGTTCTTCGCGAAGTTGCTGTTTGTATTCGTCGGGCGACAGCGATTGAGTTAAATCTACTTGGGCGAGCAAGTCTGGTTCAGTAGGTTGTAAGTGTTCTTGATGCGGCACTTCCACGGGTGCAGATTGCGTCGGCAGTCTGTCTAAGGCTTCTGTAATTGTCGCTGCCATTTGCGTTAAAACTTTGACTCTCGCCCACCGCTGACAGTCGCCTTCTACTAGCGTCCAAGGTGCGGAGCCCGTGCCGGTTTGGGCTACCATTTCTTCTGCCAAAGTTGTGTATTCTTCGTATTTTTTGGCTTGTTTCCAGTCTTCGGGCCGCACTCGCCAAGCTTGTAAGGCGTCGTCTTCTAGTTTTTTGAGCCGATGCTTGAGTTCTTTTTTGCTGAGGTGAATCCAAAATTTGGCAATTGCGGCGCCGTCATCTACCATCTGCCGCTCGAAGGCGTTGATTTGCCTGATGGCTGTCGGTACTTCTGCGTCGGAGAGTCGATCGAACAACCGATCTTCTAAAACATGAGTGTACCAACTGTGGTAGAAAAAACCAATTTTGCCGCGGGCGGGGAGTTTCTGCCAAAACCGCCATAGGAAAGGATAGCCCATTTCTGCATCTGACGGTGGCCAAATCGGGTGTACCGCAAACCCGCGCGGGTCCATGTACCCCACCATTTTTTTGACCAGCGCGCCTTTGCCGGCGGCGGCCCAACCTTCGAGTACGATGATTACGGGCAGTTTTTTTTCCCAGCAAGCCTGTTGGAGCGATCGCAACTGTTTCATTAAAACTTCTATCTTTGCCTCGTAGGTTTCTTTATCGAGGGAGATATCTAAATCGAGGTTGTCGAGCATATTTACCTCATATAAATCTGAGAAAACTGTTTAACGTTAGTTTAACGTTTGGATAAAATTAAATCCTCAAGTCCGGGAAAAACGTTATAAAAATTACAGTTACGGCTGGTTAAAAGCCGGAGCGCTCCTGCAATCAAATGCCCGCCTCGTTAATACTAGCAAGATTCCCTCAATTTCAAACTTGCCAAAAAAAACGGCTCAGGTTATAGTTGAAATAGGTAACTTTTAAATAAGTTCAACTTCTCCCCTCCCCCGATCGGGCGAGTTAACAGGAGGAGGCAAAAATCCCTGAAAAAGGATTTAGTGTAAAAGAGAGCAAAAGTAAAAATCAACTACCCGATGGGGGTGACAACTTCTTTACTTAGCTGTAGAAACTTTATTCAAACAATAGTTACTTAAGCACCAAGCTTGGTAACGAAAGAGAGCGCGACTCATCGACATCCAGCCATAAACTCACATACAAAACTCGCCCAAAAGGGCAAACCAATTTTTATGATTGCGCTATAAGATAAAACCTGAAAGCCTGGGTGATATAAACAGGTTTCTGAGTTTTATCGACACCACAATAAATCTGCATTACATCCGCGTTTATCCGCGTTCATCTGCGGTTAATCATCAAAAACTCGGATTTTTGTTAGAAATTTACTGTACTTGTTTGCCAATACCAATTAAGAGGAACAGTCCGAAGTTACGGATTGCAAGTTTTCTATGAATATCTTAACAACACGCTCGTACAAGGGCGAAACTGACTGGTGCGCGATCGCAAATTTGATCGATGCTTGCGAAGCAGTGGATAGACTCGGCGAAGAAGTCTCCGCAACTGAACTCAAACTAATACTTGATGCTCCCAAACTCGACCAAGCCCGCGACGTGCAGTTGTGGGAAGATGGTAATTACAAAGTAATCGGTTTGTCACTCCTAGATATGCCAGATTCGCCAGAGGAAATAGACGCTTGTCTGTGGTTTTACGTGCATCCAAATGTCCGTAGCGAAGGTTTAGAAAAAGACATAATTAAGTGGGGAGAAAAGCGGCTGCGCGAAGTGGGGAAAGAACGGAATTTGCCCGCGAAATTGCGTACCTACAGCCGGGAGGATAAAACAGATGAAATCCTGCTGTTAGAAAAACAGGGCTTTGAGGTCGATCGCTATTTTCTCACAATGGCCCGATCCCTCGCCGAACCCATACCAACACCGGAATTTCCGGCAGATTTTGCGCTGACCCACGTATCAGGAGAACAAGACATCCAACCTTGGGTAGAGATGTTCAACCAGTCATTTATCGATCACTGGAATCACCACGATTTAACTGCGGAAACCGTGCGCTACTGGATGCAAGACGCCAATTATCAGCCGGAATTAGACTTGATTGCTGTTTCGGGCGATCGCAAATTTGCTGCTTTCTGCGACTGTCAAATCAAACCCCAAAAAAACGCCCGCAGCGGCACAAAAGACGGCTGGATTGAATTGTTGGGTACGCGGCGCGACTTTCGGAAAATGGGTTTAGGCAAAGCGATGCTGCTGGCGGGTTTGCATAAGTTGAAAGCAGCGGGTGCAAATACTGCTAAACTCAGCGTTGATGCTGACAGTTTGACGGGGGCGACAAAGCTTTACAAATCAGTGGGTTTCCGCCCGATGGAAACTTGGATCGAGTGGGCAAAAGCCGTGTAATATCAAATCTGGTTAGATATCACATCTTGCACCATTAGCAATAAGTTTTTCAAGAATAGGCAAAATGCCTGTTCCACAATAAACTTAATGTTTTGTGGAACAGGCATCTTGCCTGTTCGCAAGAAGCGAGACCGTCGCACTGTGTCATTGTTCGCTTTGTTTGGTTACTTCGACATAAATATGTTCTAATCGCACCGGATACCGAGCGATTGAGTCAATAGAAATCCCGTCGAACAGCAAAATAATCTCTTTTAATTCTAAACGTTCCGGCAGCCAAAAAGCTAAATCGCTACCGTAGCGGCGGGGGATAAAACTGTATTGTTTAGCGCGGGCGATAACTTCAGCTTCTTCGTCGGTTTTTACCACGATAATTTCTTGAGCCGGAATCAGTTTTTGCAACTCCTCCAAGCTGCCCTCAGCGACAATACGGCCATTTTTCAGAATCCCGATTTTCTGACAAAGACGCTCAGCTTCATCCAACAAGTGAGTTGTCAGCAGAATTGTAATTCCTTCCGATTGCAAGCGCTGAATTAACTCCCAAATTTCATAGCGGGCCTCAATATCTAAACCCGTTGTCGGTTCGTCTAAAATTACTAATTTAGGTTGGTGTACCAATGCTACAGCAATATTCAATCGGCGCTGCATTCCTCCGCTTAAAGTTTCTACGGGACTTTTGGCTCTATCTGTCAAATTGACTGCTTTTAAACATTGCTCTACTTGATAGCGTCTCTGCTTCCGCTCTAAGCCGTAAATTTGAGCAAAAAAATTGAGGTTTTCTTCGCAAGTCAAGCTTTTATAAAGCAAATTTTCTTGGGGCGCTACCCCTATTAACAATTTAGTAGCTTCGGAAACAGGTTCGCCATTAATAGAAACTTTGCCGCTGTCGGCATTTAGCAAATTACATAAAATATTGATAGTTGTAGTTTTGCCAGCCCCATTTGGTCCCAGCAAACCGTAAATTTCTCCCGAGTGAATGTGCAGTGTTAAATCTCGAAGCACTGAACGTTCGCCGTAAGACTTATTTAGCTTTTCTATTTGCAGCACTGCTTTAATTCTCCGTATAATTTTATATATTTACGGTTGTTTCTGAACTATTAAACCGCAGAGAGCGCGGAGTCTCCAGAAGAGAGAAATATGAATAATTACGACATAATGAGATAGTTTTAAAGTCTTCTTTCTACTCTCAACATCCGCCGATAAGACAGCCATCCGGCTACTATCATTAAAACAGCAAAGATGCACAAAAATCCGAAGTGTTCTGCAATATCAGCCAAATCTTTGCCGTCAGCCCACACGCCCATCAGCGCTTCGTTCATGTGATAAATTGGATTGTACTGGGCGAGATCCAGCAGACTTTTGGGAAACAGCGAAGTCGGCAAAAATGCGCCTCCTAAAATCAACAAAGGAACGCCGAAAGCAGCTACTAGGGAGTTGACATCTTCAGTGCGCCTCGCAAACTGGGTGCCGAGAATAAAGCCTACACCTACATAAGATACAATACTGAGTAAAATAATCGCACATCCTAACAGGATTGAGCCTTGAAATTGTGCTCCTAAACAAGAGGCGATCGTGTATACTAAAATTACCTGACCGATGCCGATGCAACTGTGGGCCAGGAAAATCCCTAAAAAGTAGGAGGTGCCGCTCAGCGGGGAAATAAACAACCGTTTGAGGGTATGCTGTTCTCGCTCTGCTACTACTGTTGCTACGCTGCCGCCGAGACAGCTAAAAAATAAAGCCGCTCCTACTAAGCTTGCAGGGGCGGCAGTTTCAAAAGCTTTTGCTGTTGTCAGTTGCGCGCGTTCTGCTAAAATTAAGGCGTTAATAATCAAGATAGAAATCGGAAATATCGCCCAAAAAATTAAACTGCGTCTTCGTCTTCCCAATTCTATTAAAATTCGCTGCGCTACAGCGAGGGTTTCGTACCAGTATTTCATCTTAAGTTTGTTAGCATTGTTGTTGTCTGGAATCAAAAATTAAAGTTAATAGTTTATGATACAGTCATGAAATAAGCTTGTCAAATAACTGTTTACAATGTACACCCTTGAATTAACTTTAACAAAGGGGTGAAAAACCAAATAAGGCAACGGAGGAAACGGGTAAAATCAACCGGATTGGATGATGAAATTACCCTCGCCAGCAACCGAGGACATGGCGCCGTGCCCATGGGTGACAACTTAACGTCAAAGCCAATCACAGACTGCTGTTTGAGTATTCAAGGTTAGATCCCCCCTAGCCCCCCTTAAGAAGGGGGGGACAAGAGTCTTGTCAAAGTCCCCCTTCTTAAGGGGGATTTAGGGGGATCTAGACTTAGCTACAAGCGAGACTTATCAATGGTTTAAGTCTTAAGTTGTCACCAATGGGCAATACCGTTTCCCTACCCCAAAATAATCAATAATTCTTACTTAATCGTAAAGTTCTTACCTCTGTAGCATCCTTGAAAAGAAGTTAAACTGGTGCGGTTTATCTGTTCCAATTTAGTCACGAGGGAAGAAGTATTGCTACTTTCAGGGGTAGCACTCCACTTGTAGATAAAGTCGCCGAGATAGTCTCCGGTTTCTTCGTAGCTATGCTCTTCAATTGGAATTCCCGAAACTCCTGAAACAGTTTGGTTTTGGTATCCGTTAACGATGATTTTTTCGATAACTGCGCCCGGTTCTACAGTGACATTCCAGTTAACCGGTTCGTAGGCTGAAAGTGCGAGAATTATTGGCTTGTTTCGGCGTTCTACTTTGACTTCGATCGCACTTTTAGATAAATCTCGGTTCTTGTGATCCGCATTGGCTTCATAAACGCCTATTACGTGAAGTTCTTTATTTCCGCTTGAAGAACCGACATGAGCTGAAAAATCATCGGAACCGCCAAACCCGCAGTTAGCGGCAGAACTAATTGGGGAAATAAAAGTGGTTTTTTCGGCTAGTTTCTGCTGCACCGCCGGCACTACCCAGACTCCAGTTCCAATTCCCAAAGCACCTATCAAAGCGGCCGCGACACCGAAAGGAATGGCATTGGTTAAATGGCGAAAAGGGGGCTTTGCTGTTAGTTGAGATAGCGTTTGCTGCCAAGCTTCGCCCGTTTGTCGATCGGCATTGCCACCATCGAGACACGCCAATAAACCTAAACTTTCCGGTTGTTCGAGCAGACTTTGAACAGTTTTCCCTTCCCCGACGTAGAGATTTCTCGTTTCAGTGTCTAAAAGCAGCCAGTAGCGATCGCCCTCGCCGAGGTTGTACTCTTGTAGCGCAGGATCGACTAAATCGTGCTGCAAAAACACCAGCCAAGCCATATTATTGCCAGTGCCGACTGTTTTGCCGTCGCTGGAAATAAGTTGGTCGATGTCTGGCTCCCAGCGCCAAGCTACCCAGCGACTATCTCCTCGATAGCCCAGGGATTTTTCTAGTTGTGGATGAGCGGTTATTTCTAAGCGTTGAACTAAGTTTGACACTAGATGTCCTCCTCAAGTGCGATCGGGTCTAGAGCAATTTTGTTTAAATTTAAAACAAATATTTTGCTCATGAAGAGCCTCCGAATAATCGGGTTAATTTTGTCTCGCTAATGTTATCAGTCGGTACTTTCTCAACCACACTGGCTTAACAAAAATATGCCTGTTTAATGGTTTAGCTTGAGAACTTGGAGCTTGCGAGCACCCGTCTGGTAATAACTTTAACCTTTGCTGATAACTAATCCTGTTACGGATTAAAGCTAGCTATCTATCACTGCTTCTACCTGGTTGTCCAGTTGTGAAACAATGATTGGCTCCTAGCCTCTACAAGTTCTTAGCTTAACTTTTATTTCGCTACTCTGCTACAAAATATGCCGATCGTACCTGACATCAATATTACCCAGGCAAATAAATATCCCGGCTTTCTCGTGGGTGAACTATCCCTGAAAAAGAGAAGGTTTGAGAGAAACCCGGTTTCTGTGATGAAATTTCTGACACTTCGCCTATTACTGGCGGGGGCCATCAATCGCATCTCTAGTCGGTGCAACACCTCCAGGGCCAAAGGAACTCGGCGGCACTCTCGGAAGATTGAGATTGGGATTGGGAACTAAATCGCCGTTGCTGTCGCCAGCAGTTCCACCCGTGGGAGACGCACTATTATTGGGAGTGGTATAAGGCGCACTTCCCGGATTGAGATTATTCTGATTGGTATTCGGCGAAGTTCCCGGATTGGCATTATTGGGAGTAATATAGGGCGAACTTCCCGGATTGAGATTATTGGGGTTGGTACTCGGTGAACTTCCCGGATTCTGATTATTCTGATTGGTATTGGGCGAAGTTCCGGGATTCTGATTATTCTGATTGGTATTGGGCGAAGTTCCGGGATTCTGATTGGTATTGGGCGAAGTTCCGGGATTCTGATTATTCTGATTGGTATTGGGCGAAGTTCCCGGATTCTGATTATTCTGATTGTTGGGATTTGCCGTGCCTGTTGGAGTAGTTATCGGCGTGCCGGAAGCATCTCTGGTGATGGCGTTGGGGTTCGGGGGAGCAGGCGGAGCACCTCCATTGGTGTTATTTCCAGGAGCATTGGCGGGGTTGCCCGCAACCGGAGCAGTGTTTTTGGGAGCAGCATTGCTGCCACACAAGCTGACTAAATCAAAAGTTGTGCCGCCTCGAGTTTCGATGAAGCAAACCGGCACATTTACTTCGGGGTTGGAGGCTCTGGGAAAATCGGCTGTTCCCGGCATGGGACGGCTAAAGGCAGCTTCCGCCATCAGTGGGGTCAAGGCCGCCGATAGAGCGGCGATTGTTCGCAATAATCTCATCAGCGTTTCCTCAAAGGTTGAAGTTCATTTTCTCCAGTATTGCCTATAAATTGGCAAGTGTCCTCACTCTAAAAGCCGATCGATCTTTTTGACAACTGCTTCTACAGGGCCACCGCTGGCTAAAACATCTCACGCAGACAGAAAGGACAGGTAGAAAAAGCCGATAAGCTAATCCGCCTTTAAATTGCATGGTCAAATAAATTTTCACTTTTGTGAGGTGGGCATCCTGCCAGCCCTCAAAATACAATTTAAATGCAGAACAGCTTAGTGATACATTCGCACCTCCTTTTCCCTTCTTCCTTAATATTTTTAGTACCGAATTCGCGGGTCAATGTAAGCGTTCAAAATATCAATTACAATGCTGGCAATTACGACTATTCCTGCAAAAAATACCACAATACCTTGAACAGTTGGATAATCCCGCAAGCTAATCGCTTCGTAAAGGCGATTTGCCAACCCCGGCCAAGAAAAAGTAACCTCTGTTAAAATAGCACCGCCCAACAGTGCAGCAAAAGTCAATCCTAATACAGTAATTACTGGAATCAGCGCATTTTTCAGAGCGTGAGCCCATAAAATCTGGAATTCGGGAATGCCTCTAGCTCTAGCTGCTTCGACATAATCGGCTTGCAAAGTTTGCTTGAGATTCACTCTGACAATGCGCTCGAAAATGCCGCTCAAAAGAATCCCCAACGTCAAACTCGGAAGTGCCAAATAATGCAAAGATGTGAGAAACTGACCAGGGTTAGCGCTCAGGAGACTGTCAATCGTGTATAGTCCTGTGTAGCCTTGGGGGGCGGGAAATGTGACGGGAAAGCGAGTTCCCAAAGGAAACCATCCCAACTGCACTGCGAAAATCAACTGCAAAACCATGCCGGCCCAAAAAGCGGGCAGCGAGTAAGTGATAATGCCAAACAAACGGCCTGCAGCATCGAAAATAGTGTTGGGGCGAGATGCTGCCAGGGAACCGATACTGATGCCGACAATTAAAGCTATGGCCATGCTACAAACTGCTAATTCCACTGTAGCGGGGAAATAATCTCCGATAATTTGCCACACGGTTTGTCCGCGAGTGGTGATGGAGGTTCCCAAGTCGAAGCTCAACAAGTCTTTCATGTATTTGAGATATTGCTGCCACAAGGGTGCGTCGAGGCCGAGTTGAGTTCGCATTGCTTCTTTGGCGGCTGCGGGAGCTCGTGAGCCGAGAATGGCATCTATGGGGTCGCCCGGAGTGGCCCGCAACAATAAAAATACTGCTGTGGTGATTGTCCACAACATTAGCGGTGCGAGGAGTAAGCGGAGAAAAATATAAGATTGCAGGGCTTTGGAACGAGACATAATATTTGGGAATTGCCAATTGCGAAGTCATTAGTCATTAATCCGATGTTGAAGGCATCAGGCAGATGGAAGGTAGAAGCTAGAAGAAACAGATATTTTATATCTGCGACTTCCGTGCCGCGAATCAGGGGAATTGGGAATTGCAAATAGACAGTTGAGTTGATTGTTGCGAAAAAGTCGATCGACTTTTTCGCAATTGGCGATTTTCCTATTCGCCCAGCAGCGATTCAAATGCAGCTTGCAAAGACTTGATATCGCCTACTCTGGCTACTAACAAGTTTTCGCTGCCGGCATCCTCCAGCCTGTGCTTCCAATACAGGATGCTATCGGAGTTGTTCATCCAGAAACTAATCACGGTGTCTACAACTCGATCGACATCCCAGCCGCGGTTAGGAGAAACTGTCTCCACGGATGCCACAAACGCATCAAGAGTACACTTCCAGTTTCCCAAGTATTCTACACCCGACGGCTCCTGTTGTTTCAGCAATTCCTGCTGCTGGTTAAAAAATGTTAAAGTTGGAGATACGCCCAGGATTTCAAATGTATAGTTCATGTCATCCTCCAGAAGTATTATTTTGCCAAAAGATCCATCGTCCAAAAAAGCCAAAAACGCTTTACTTTGCTGGCGTTGATGAAATGCAGGTGCTTCAATTATCCTCTTTGTAGTCGATGGCTTACGCCCCGCTACGCTACGGGAGTTTGGCGGCTTATCTTATTAATAGCAAATTTTTCAACAAGGGATTGTCACCTAATTTACATTTGTCCTGGCACTGTAGAAAAAATCAAAATCAAATTTTTATTAAGCAGGTGTAAGGGGGGCTATCCGCACCGGGAGAAAGTGAGCCCATTTTAGATTAAAAATTTTAGATTAAAGAATTGAATAATTGGGAATGACTGATCACAACCAGGGTGGGGAACACGAGCCTAAAGTTGATTTTTTTTTACCGATGTGACTTTTTGACTGCGAGTGTCCGATCGCGCTCGCCACATTCAGGCAAGTAGTGACATGATTAATATTACAAGTTTTTACAGTATCGGTGGAAACCTCAGCTCAGTTTTGAGTGGCCGATCACCGCACTTCACTCTTGCTGGGCGACTTGGTAACTTATATCTAGGGCATCTTTTAAACGACAAACGATAGGCAAACCCGGTAGGTGTCACAATATTGATGTTATTGAAAAGTCTGAGTAGTTGTGTGATGAAAAGCTCGCCCAAGATGTCACTGAGCCTAGTTTTGTTGATACCGCTGGTGGTGCAAATCTCCGTAGCAGTCGGCGTGACTGGATGGCTGTCGTTTCGCAACGGCCAGAAAGCCGTCAATGACCTTGCTACGAGGTTAAGCTTGGAAGTTGCAGCGAGAACTAAAGAAAATTTCCGCAGTTTTGGGGATGTGTCTCATTTATTCCTGCAAATGAATACTGCTGCGATCGCCTCTGGAAACTTAGACCCGGAAGACTTCCCCAACTTAGAGCGCTATTTTTGGAACCAGACCAAGCTGAGCGATCGAAATACAACCATCTACTACGGCGACGAACAGGGCAGATTCCTGTTGCTCAAGCGAGAAGCAGAACACTTAGTATACATCAGAGATGAATCAACCGCTCCAAACCGCCAAATTTATCGCCTAGATAGCCAAGGAAATCGCACTGAGCTAATCAAAACCGTCCCCTATGACCCCCGTACTAGACCTTGGTACAAAGCTGCCAAACAGTCAGGCAAAGCCACTTGGTCTCCCATCTACCCCTTCGCAGCCTCGCCAGTTCTGGGGATTACGCCGGTGATGCCTATTTACAATGAAACAGGAAACCTGCGGGGGGTATTGGCAATTGACCTGACTCTTTCTCAAATCAGCGATTTTCTTAAAAGCATCAAAATTAGCCCGTCAGGACAAGTTTTTGCGATCGAACGCAGCGGGGAAATAGTCGCCAGTTCCACAGACGAATTGCCCTTTGTCACCGACAAAGACGGACAAAAACGGCTGTTGGCGACACAAAGCAAAAATTTGCTAATTCGATCGGCCTCCACATACTTGCAAAAACGATTTGGTAGTTTTGAAAAAATTAACAGCAAAGGACAGTTTACCTTCGAGATAGACGGCAAACGTCAATTTATTACTGTTGCTCCCCTGCAAGACGGCCGTGGCCTCGATTGGCTGATTGTAGTCGCAATCCCGGAAGCAGACTTTATGGAGCAAATTAACGCCAACACTCGCACAACTATCTTATTGTGCTTTTTTGCCTTCGTACTGGCGATCGCACTCGGAATTTTCACCTCTCGCTGGGTTGTCAAACCGATTACCCGATTGTTGCAAGCTTCCAAAGCTTTAACAAAAATGTCCGAATCATCCGACTTCACCTCCGCAGAAATAGACGGCGAAGTTGAAGTTCAAGGAGTCAAAGAACTCGGTCTCCTAGCTCAGTCTTTCAACCACATGGCAAAACAATTGCGATCGTCTTTTGTTGCCCTAGAACAAACCAACTCTAGTTTAGAACAGCGAGTAGCAGAGCGGACTGCCGAACTCGAAGCCGCAGAAGCAGAATTGCGGGCTTTGTTTGCAGCCATGAACGAATTAATTATAGTTGTGGACTCCACTGGTCGCTATTTAAAAATCGCGCCCACAAATCTTTCTCTACTCTACAAACCAGCCGAAGAATTAGTGGGCAAAACACTCGGAGAGGTGTTTCCTCAAGCTACAGCCGACAATTTTCTCAACCACATCCGAGCAGCTTTAGATACTCAGCAAACTGTCAGCATCGAGTACGATTTAACCATTGACGACCGCCAAGTTTGTTTTGCCGCCAGCATTTCACCGCTTTCAGAAGAATCTGTCATTGTAGTAGCCCGCGACATTACTGAACAGAAGCGAGCCGAATCGGTGCGACGCCAAAGGCAAAAACAATTGCTCAAACAAAATACGGTTTTGGTAGAATTAGCAAGAAATAAAGCACTTTATCGAGGCGATTTAAAAGTAGCTTTGAGGCAAATCACCGAAGCAGCCACTCATACCCTACAGACAGAAAAAGCTGGCGTGTGGCTGTATGATGAGAGTCGATCGAAACTGCAATGTCTCGACCAATTTAGCCGCAGCAACCACCAGCATTCCCAAGGTAAGGAAGTCGCAGCAGCAGACTATCCAGCTTATTTTCAAGCTTTGGAAGAACACCGGACGATCGCAGCCGAGGACGCTCTCTCAGATATTAGAACTAGAGAATTTGCCGCAACTTACTTTGCACAAATGGGTACTACATCAACCTTAGATGCGCCGGTGCGGCTGGGAGGACAAACAGTCGGAGTTATCTGTATCGAACAAGTGGGAACTACTCGCAACTGGACATTAGAAGAACAAAATTTTGCTGCTTCCCTGGCAGATTTGGTATCATTGGCGATCGAAGCCAGCGAGCGCGATCGTACACAAATCGCTTTGCGTCAAGCAGAACAAAAATATCGCAGCATCTTTGAAAATGCCGTCGAAGGGATTTTTCAAAGAACCCCCGAAGGCCACTTCTTGAGCGTAAATCCAGCTTTAGCCCGCATCTACGGCTACGCCACTCCCGAAGAATTGACATCAAATCTCACAAACATCAGACAGCAAGCTTACGTCAATCCTCAGCAGGGCGACAAGTTTATGCGAGTGATGGAAGAATTCGGAGAAATTTCGGGGTTTGAGTCAGAAGTTTACCGCGTTGACGGCAAGGTAATTTGGATTTCCGAAAGCGCGCGTGCAGTCTGCGACGCCGACGGCAAGGTACTCTACTATGAAGGCAGTGTCGAGGATATTAGCGATCGCAAAGTCTTTGAATCCGCCTTGCAGCTCGCCCTAGAAGCAGCCGAAGCCGCTTCCACCGCAAAAAGCGCATTTTTAGCAAACATGAGCCACGAACTGCGAACACCTCTGAATGCGATCATCGGCTACAGCGAAATGCTCCAAGAAGAAACCACAGAATTGGGTTACGATGAACTCACCCCAGATTTAGACAAAATTCGCACTTCCGGCAGACACTTGCTATCGCTAATTAACGACATTCTCGACATTTCTAAAATCGAAGCCGGCCGCATGGATCTTTACTTAGAAACCTTCGACATCGCCGCCTTGATTGAAGAAGTAGCATCTACCGCCGTGCCACTAATAGAGAAAAATGGCAACACTCTCAACTTGCACCAAATTAGCAATATCGGCACTATGCACGGTGACATTACGAAAGTGCAGCAGATTTTATTAAATTTGCTGAGCAATGCCGCCAAATTCACTCAAAACGGTACAATTACCCTCACAGCCAGCCGAGAAAAAATTGCGGGCGACAGCAGCGAATCAAAACAAGAAAACTCTTCTGAACCGACAGCGGATTCTCAATCTTCAATGGGTAGCAAAGAATTTTTAGTTGTTAATTGTACAGATACAGGAATTGGGATGACTCCCGACCAGTTGCAGCACATTTTCCAACCCTTTACCCAAGCAGACGCTTCCACCACGCGCAAGTACGGCGGCACCGGTTTGGGACTAGCAATCAGCCAGCGTTTTTGCCTCATGATGGGTGGCAATATTTCAGTAAAAAGTCAGGAGGGTGTTGGTTCTACTTTTACCATCCGCTTACCTGTTAATCCGCCAAATTACGGTGCATAACGGTTACACTGGCTCGGACTGGGAACTAGAAATTACTAACTCCCAATTATATCAAATCCGTTAGCATCGGAATAGTAAATTCGAGTTCACTGTCAACTGTCAACAGTCAACCGTCAACAGTCAACATCATTCCGGTGTAACCGGAAATGAGATTACCTTTGAATACTTCTGGGATCGAGAGCATCCCGCAACCCATCCCCCAATAAATTAAACGCCAAAACAGTCAAAATAATCAGTATCGCCGGAGGCCAAACCAACCAAGGCTGCAACACTAAAATTGAAGCATTAGTAGACAGGGATAGTAAATTTCCCCAAGAAGGATCGGGTTGTTGAATTCCCAAGCCAATTAAACTCAAAACCGACTCCGCCACAATAAAACCCGGAACCGCCAAAGTAGCAGAAATAATTACATAAGTTGCAGTTTGTGGCAAAACGTGGCGGACAATAATATAAATTGGATTGCCACCCATTGCCCGCGCCGCTTGCACAAATTCTCGTTGTTTAATTGAGAGAACTTGGCCGCGAATCACCCGGGCTAAACTCGCCCAACTGATAAATGAAGTAATCAGCACAATCAATATAAATCGCTGAGCACTTGTCAATCCAGGGGGCAATACTGCTGCTAGCGCTACTAATAAATAAAGACCGGGAATTGTCATTAATACTTCGGCGAAACGCATTAAAATACTATCAATCCAACTGCCGAAATAACCAGATATGCCTCCGATTAACAATCCCAAGGGAAAAGAAATGGCTATTCCTACTAAACCGATGCTGAGGCTAATTCTGCTGCCTTGTACTAAACGACTGAATTGATCGCGAGCTTGTTCATCCGTGCCTAAAAGATTAATTTTGCCTTCTCCTGTAGTGCCAAACAGATGCCTGTCGAAAGGCAAAAATCCTAAAAATTTATAGGGGGAACCTTTGACAAACAAACCGAGAACAGAGGGTTTTTGCCAGTCCACAATTACCTCGCGAGCGCCCGTATTAGCATCCACTGGGCCCTGAGTAGTTGGATAAACGTGGGGCCCGATAAATCGCCCGTCTTGGGTGGCTAAATAAATCTGAGTCGGTGGCAGCAATGAACCGTTTAATTGAGAGTCATAGGGGTCATAAGGTGCCACAAATTCGGCAAAAAGTGCGACTGTATAAAAAATTAACAGTAGCATGGCTCCCAACCGAGCTAGAGGATTTTTTCTAAGATTTTGCCACCAGTTCATAAGTTTTTAGGTTTGAGATTTTAAGTGGGTTAGTAATACAGACTAAAGTTCTTAAAGTTCTTTGTAGAGACTTTAGTCTGTTCTTAATGGACTCAGCAGGCAAAAGTTAATTCCTAACTTATAAAAGTTTTCATAATTGAATTACTTAGCTACAAAAATTAGACTACTTTTGCTCATCGGCGACCAAGATTATTCTACTTTCCTCTTCTGGTATTTTCCCCAATTCCTCGCCGCTAAAAGGATTGTAGAAAAACGAGCCTGTTTGGGGTGGCAATTTGGGATTTAGTACAACTTCTACTATACTTTTTACAACCCCAGTGAGCGGAATTGCTAGGATAACTCCCAACAATCCTCCCACTCTACCTCCTAAAAGCAAAGCTGTGAAAATAATTACCGGGCTCAATCCGGTGAGATTGCCCATAATTCGGGGAGCTACTAAATTATCCTTGATTTGCTGGAGACCGATCGCCACTACCAACACTTGCAGCGCCAGCCACCAATCAATAAAGGCTACAATTATACTAACAGTGCCAATTCCCAAAGTTGCTCCAATAAACGGAATTATTTCCGTCAATCCTATAAACACGGCAAACAACAGAAAAAACGGAACTTGCAGCCACCAAAAAGCCAGAGTTAGCGAGGTGGCCATAAATAGTCCCAGCAATAACTGTCCCGATACAAATCGCTGGAGGTTTCGCTGCAAAGTCTCTGTTAAAACATAGCGAATGTCTGGGGAAAAAATGCTGGTCAAACCCTGCCACACTCTTTGCCCGTCTAGGAGCATATAAAAGGAAATCACCACAATAAAAATCAAGTCCAAAAACCAGTTGACAGTACCGACAACTAAGCCTAAACTCGTACCTGCGATCGCCTGCACTTGCTCCTGTACTTTCGCTGATAACTGCTGCTCCAATATTTGTACGTTAAACGGCAAATTGCGCTCCGCACTCCATGCTTGAAATTCAGCTAGCTGCAGTCGCCCCGACTCCAGCAAATCCGGGAACCTCACCCCCAACTGTCTCGCTTGGCTGAACACGGGTGGCACAATAGTTAAACCGATTACTACTACTACCACACCTGCTGTTAAATAAACCAGCCCCGCGGCTACTCCCCGAGGCAAAAATACTTGGAGTCTAATTACTGCATAGTTTAATAAAAATGCAATGAGTCCCGCTGTTACTAAAATGCTGACCAGTTCCCCAACATAACTGACAGCAGTCAGGGTAAACCATCCCGTCACTAGCATTAGTAGCCAAGTAATTAGAAACTGTTGGACGGGAGAAAAGATGCTATTCATTGTGATTTTTTTTAAATAAAGTGGCACAATTTTCTCAGCAGATGTGCCGTATTATACAATAAACACATGAGAGTATAGGTTAGGAATAATCAGTTCAAGATTAGACTGACTTTTCTCAGCATTGATAGATAGGTGACGGCCAAGCCAGTTGGGGAGAGACAATGCTAGCCCGATCGCCCCCACGATCGCAAATCACCCTAATATTCAGTATGCCCCAGAGGCCGATCAAATTAAAAGTCGATCGTACAAACTCGGATCAATTCGCCATTGTAAGGTGAAAGGGCACCACACTCACCCAAAAGCGGCACGCGGGACTGCTGAGGCCATCCGCTAAAATGAATCAAATATAAAAACTGCAATCTTTCTTTACAATAAAAAAAACCAAAGGCTAATAGCGGGGAGAGGAACTACCCTGACTAATCAAGTTTTTTCAGAAGCAGAAGAAAAGCAACCCGTTCCCCCCGTGCAGAGCGGGCGCGACAGGAACTTAGCAGTGGATGTAACTGAAAGTGAAGTCTCACAAAACTCTCGCTGGCAATTCTCCGCTGAGGAAGATGAACGAGAAGTTGCGCTGTAAGTTCCAGAAATGGAGGGGGAACAAGTTTGGGAACCAGAAGCAACTGAAGTTGGGCCCGGCAAACAAATCAGGTGGCTGGCCTTGTTGGCGGGCGCAATATTCATTTTTTTGACTCACAGTCAACAGTCAACAGTCAACAGTCAACAGTCAACAGTCAACAGTCAACAGTCAACAGTCAACAATCATGGGATATCTGTTCGTAGCGACAACCTCACGGTAAACGTTGCTCCTTGTCCCTCACCCGAACTTGTTGCACTAACCGTACCGCCGTGGAGTTCTACTAAATGACGGACGATCGAGAGTCCTAGCCCCAATCCACCGTCTCTGCGAGTGTAGCTACTATCCGCCTGACGGAAGCGATCGAACACATAGGGCAGAAAATCAGGGTGAATGCCTTTACCAGTATCGCTAATTTGGATTTGAGCCATGCCATCAATGCAGTCTAATGCGATGTCAATTTTGCCTCCGGCTGGGGTGAATTTAATCGCGTTTGAAAGTAGATTCCACACTACCTGTTGTAAACGGTTTGGATCGCCCAATACGTTTAGTGTTAAAGGAGTTAGCCTGGATTCCACTTGAATATTTTTGGCTTCTGCTGCCAAACTAACCACCTCGATCGCATTTTTAACCAGTGGATTCAGCTCAATTTCAGAAGCATTGAGCCGAAACTGACCTGTAGTAATCCGCGAAACGTCTAATATGTCATCGATGAGCTGGTTTTGTGCTTTGGCGGCGCGCTCGATCGTTTTTAGCGCTTCCTGTGTTTTAGCCTCGTCAAATTTTTTCAGGCGCAGCAACTGTGCCCAGCCAATCATCGCATTGAGCGGCGTCCGCAGTTCGTGAGAGAGGACGGACAAAAACTCATCTTTGATGCGGTTGGCGTCCTCAGCAGCCGCACGAGCCAATTGTTCTTGAATCCGAAGGCTGCGTTCTGTCTCAAACTGTTTTTGCTCGGTGATATCTTCGATCGCCACCAGAATCATCTGTGTATCGCCCATCGGAGGCATTTTGCGGGCATTGAGCCGCATTATTTTATGCCCGATATGCTCAAAGTCATGCTCGACCTCAAAATCTTTAAACTCGGTTTTTCCTGCCAGAATTTCTTCTAGGAGCGATCGCAACTTGGGAATATTCCACTGTCTGTTACCGATATCGAAGATCGAGTGTTGCTCAGTGTGGATCGGCATCACCTGAAACGTCTCGTAGAAAGAACGGTTGGCGGTGATCGCCCGTAGGTTTAGATCCAGCACTAGCAAAGGTTCCCGCACGGTTTCTACGATCGTTTCGGCGTAGTTTTTCGCTTCCGTCAACTGCTGGGCGCTGACTTTGAGCTCGTGGATATCCACCAACATCACCACAGCCCCATCAATCTTGTGGTCGATCGTCCGATACGGTCGAATATGCAGATCATACCAATGACCATCTCGATCTTCAACCTCCTGAACTTTCACATTGAGTGTGCGGATCACCTCTAAAATCATTGGCTCTAACTCCGGCACTATCAACTTGTGAGTGATGTCGCTCAAACAGCGCCCGACATCGCTAGAAATCAAGTTGAAGATGCTTTCGATTGCGGGAGTAAATCGGCGGATTCGCAAGTCGCCTCCCACCATCAGAATCGGAATATTGATGGTGCCGAGCAGATTCTGTAAATCGTTACTCACCTGAGTTGATTCAACATTTCGCCGCTGCAATTCGTCATTAATCGTGTTCAGTTCTTCATTGGTTGCCTGAATCTCTTCTTTTGCGGTTTCGAGTTCCTCATTTGTACTTTGCAACTCTTCGTTGTTCGACAAAATCTCCTCGTTGGCGGCTCTCAAATCTTGGTTAGCGGCTTGATGTTCTTGGACGATCGATTGCAGGTGGTCTTTTGTGATTTTGAGTTCTTCTTGCAGCCTCGCAATTTCCAAACTTTCACCCTCTAAAGTATCGGAGTTGACTTTACCATTGTTTGCAGCAGGCATTGCAGGGAGCGGTGGCTCGTCTTGAAACAAAACTAAAAAATAGTTTTTTGTCACAGCGCCTGTTGGGAATGGAATCACATTAATTTTGACCTGGCGGATGATCTCGTTTTCTCTAATTTGCAAGCCTTCGCGCACGCTCGGCAACTGCTGCTGGGAGGCCTGTTCAATTGCAGTGCGGAGTTCGACGCGCAATCCTTCTTTTGCCATTCTCAGCAAATTCAAGCTAGCCCTACCGGGAGACGGTTCTAGGTAGGCATTCGTCTGTCCTCGAAATTGCAGAATCTCCCTGGCTGTGTTAATCACGACACCGACAGGCGCATAGTGATTCAAAACAATGCGATCGGCCTGTTTCTCGATGTCGATTTCGTTTAAGGTTTCCGTCACCAGCGGTAGA
Organism: Microcoleus sp. S13C4; assembly: GCF_036700865.1. NCBI lineage: Bacteria > Bacillati > Cyanobacteriota > Cyanophyceae > Oscillatoriales > Microcoleaceae > Microcoleus > Microcoleus sp. S13C4. Next base: position 24,805 of record NZ_JAUBPS010000021.1, on the reverse strand, counting down.
GGATTGAGGATTGTCGCAGGATAGTTGCTAGCAGTTAAATCCATGCTGAGCCAATGCGACAGCAGTTTTTTAGTATAAATTTTGTTCTTTTTGTCTAATAGCGTAAACAATTCTGAAAAGTCACCAACCGTTTCCGAAGTGCCTAGCAGCAAAAAGCCCGCGGGCCGAAGCCCATAGTGGAAAATGGGCAGCAGCTTTTTCTGCAAAGGCGGGCCCAGATAGATCAGCACGTTCCGACAGGTGATCAAATCCATCCGGGAAAACGGCGGATCGCTGATCAGGTTTTGTCTAGCAAAGACGCAGAGTTCGCGCACCGACTGAGTGATTTGGTATCCGCCCTCGACTTGCACAAAGAACCGATGCAGGCGTTGGGGTGAAATATCCGCGACTTGGGCTGGCGTATAAAAGCCACGGCGGGCATAGGCGATCGCATTTTCGCTGATGTCTGTGGCATAAATCTGAATCGGCAGATCAGTAGCTCGATCTGCTAAAAACTCTAACAAGCAGATGGCGATCGAGTAAGCTTCTTCACCCGTTGAACAGCCGGCCCCCCAAATTCGGATCGGTATTTTCGACGATTTATCTTTAACGATTTCGGGAAAAACCTTGCTGCTTAAAGCCTCAAAGCTTTCGGGATCGCGGAAAAAGCTGGTGACATGAATGAAGACATCGTGATAAAGCGCCGTTACTTCTGTCGGGGTGTTTTTGAGATATTCGGCATAATCCTCGAACCGTTCCAGCTTGTACAGCAACATCCGTCGCTCCATCCGCCGCTTCAAGGTGGTTTGTTTGTAGTGAGTAAAATCAACTCCTGTAGCGGCGCGCAGCAAAGAGTATATTCTGGCGATCGCATCTTTAATGTCGATCGCATCTTCGCTGGTAGTCGATTCTGTCGCAGGTCGATCGGCAATGTAGGGATGACGGCCGATCTCTGCTATTTTCTCGGCAATTTTTTCCGGTGTCAAGATAAAGTCTACCTGACCCGTAGCCACCGCAGTGTTCGGCATACTGCTGACTTGTGCCGATCGTTCACATTGGGCAAAAGTAATACCGCCTGCAGCCTTAATCGCTTTTAACCCTTGGGCACCATCCCCGTCGCCCCCGGACAAAACGACGCCGATGGCTTGGTTCCCGCGTTCTGCAGCGAGGGAAACCAGAAAAGTATCGACGGACATAAACACCCCGTGTGTGCTACCGCGAGGCGTTAGCTTCAGCACCCCTTGATCGATGGTCATGCTGACATTCGGGGGGATCACGTAGACCTGATTTGGTGCTATTTGCATCCCAGATGCCACCTCATCCACGGGCATCTGGGTCGATCGACCCAAAATCTCACTCAACACACTGTCCTGAGTCGGCAACATATGCTGAATTATTACAAACGCCATGCCGGTATCGATCGGCAAATGCCTGAGTAATTGGTTAAAGGCTTCCAATCCACCTGCAGAGGCTCCTATTCCGACGACTGGAAATAACTCGTTTTGATTGTTCTGCTGCTTTCCTTCAGCTTTGATATCAGCTTTAGGTTGAGATTTCTGGTAATTCTTTTTATTAGTCATTTTTTATACCCCTATCTTGCGGTTTGAATTAATATTATGATGATAAATTTTTATTTTTATTATATATCTAATAAATATAATAAAGTCAAGGCTCAGGCATCTACCTGGGGATATATTGATTAGGCGCAATATGCGCGAGCAATTTTCAAATTATTATTATTATTATTATTATTATTATTGAGAGCTATGTTGCGTTGATAAAGAGGGAGAATTGTGAGGGTTGAAGTTCGTCAGAAATTCTACTAATTGTACTGTTGAAAGTAGAGCTATAGTAAATTTACCACATTCTGCGATCGTCGTCGTAGCACTTCTCTGAATGTTGACCGCCACAGAGTCCAGTTCTCCTAAATCCGCCCACTCATCAAGGAACTTCAAACCCGAATCTTTGCCGCCCTTCTCCAGCAGTGGGACTATGGAGAAGCTGCGGGGAAAGAAAACAGTACAATTAAGTAGATAAAGTCAAAAAAACAGCACACTCTACAAAACGGCAATTAATCTCATTTTGAGGAAGGTTGCTGCCAGCGCAAATGGGCTAGCGCCCCGTCAATGTAAACTATCTCTGGATGATTTTCTCAGTGTTTCATCACTGCTTGTTGGGCCATTTTTACCTTTTTAACCATTTTCAAGATATCGTCGTTCGGCTCTTGCCAATATTGCTCGAACTCAGCAATTACTTCCTAAACTTCTTCTGGTGTTGAAGCTTGAGGCTGTTAATTGGCAAACAAAATCTAATAACTGAATTTTTTTTAATCTTCCCAAAATCCGGCATTCCTTGCTAAAATTTTAAATAAAAGTAACCAAAATATATTTGAATTGGCTTAGGGAACTTAGGGAAATCCCAGCAGCGCTGCCAAGTTCGGATTCTCAAGACAGGCTGCGGGGGGTAACGGTTCAGAGAAAGTGCGATTCTGCGGTGGCGCTAGCGATGTTGGTGAGTAAAGTGAACGATGCGGAGTTGATGGTGCGCGATCGTTGGTGGCGATGGGATGGGGGCATAGTCAAACTGCGGACTCCATGGCTGCGCTGTTAAAAATGATGCAGTTCGATCGCGCGATCCGAAGCCGCTAAATCTTTGTCAATGTTCGGAACCGAGGCGATTGCTGATTTAGTGGCAGGTTTTGACCGCGATGACAATTGGCTCGTCCCCACAGTATCCTGGCTCCGTTGTGCGATCGGCGATCGCCCAAAATTGATTGTCAAAATGGTATACTCAAAATCAGAAAATAGTTGTACAATGTTTTTCTAGTCGTTTTTTACCGCTCGGCCTCCAAAGTCAAAGAAGGTGAAAACAAGTAAAAAACCCTAAGCGCGGGCGTAATTCAGTGGTAGAATGTCAGCTTCCCATGCTGAACGTCGTGGGTTCGAGTCCCACCGTCCGCTTTGACTGAATTTTCATAGAAGTATGAAAATTAATTAGTGCTATCTATTCAATCTATGGCTTCTTTCTTAACCGCTGCTTTATATAAGTTCGTTGAACTACCTGATTTTGCTGAGCTGAAAGCACCGCTACTCGATTGTTGCAACAACAACAACGTCAAAGGCACTATCTTGCTGGCCCAAGAAGGCATCAATGGCACCATTGCCGGCCCGTCCGAGGGCGTACACGCAGTGCTGGCATTCTTGCGTAGTGACCCGCGTTTTGCGGATATGGTACATAAGGAATCTTTCTCGGAAAAAGCACCTTTTTACCGCTTGAAAATACGCTTGAAGCGCGAAATCGTCACGATGGGGATACCCGAGATTAATCCCCCCCTGATGGCTGGCAAATATGTTAAGCCTGATGAGTGGAATAAACTGCTTGACGATCCTGATGTTGTCGTGGTTGATGTGCGTAACGACTTCGAGGTATCTATGGGTACTTTTGAAGGCGCTATTAATCCCAAAACAAAAAGCTTTTCTGAGTTACCTGAATGGGTGCTGCGGGAAACTGCTTTACGCAATAAACCCAAGGTGGCAATGTTTTGCACGGGTGGTATTCGCTGCGAGAAATCTACAGCTTTTTTGCGTACTCAAGGTTTTGAGGAAGTCTATCATCTCGAAGGCGGAATTTTAAAATATTTGGAAACGGTGCCGGAAGCAGAAAGTCGTTGGGAAGGTGAATGTTTTGTCTTTGATGAACGGGTTTCTGTTGGTCAGGGGTTAAAGCCTGGAAACTATGAACTTTGTCGCGGTTGTCGTCACCCGATTAGTCAGGAAGATAAGGCTTCTGAATTATTTGTACTTGGTGTGAGTTGTCCTCATTGTCATGACTCCAAAACTGAAACAAAAAAACAAGCCTTATCTGAACGTCAACGTCAGATTGAGCTTGCTAAGCGTCGCAACCAAGTACATATAGGCGCGCGCTACGATGGGAAGGAAAAAGTAGATGGTGCGATCGACTAATATTATTCACTAAGTTTAAAGCAACCCCGTTTCTACGAAAAATCTTGTTTGGCGACGAGAAATCTACGAAGAAACGGGGTTTCTGACCCGAAAAACCCGATCGTGCGATCGACTAATTATATGTCAGCAATATACCCGATTTTGTATTCCTTTCGCCGCTGTCCCTATGCTATGCGCGCGCGCTTGGCCCTGATGGTTAGCAATCGGATTTGTGAGTTACGGGAAGTTGTTTTGCGAGACAAACCACCAGAGATGTTAGAGGTATCTGCCAAAGGTACAGTACCAATATTGATTGATGTTGACGGGCGCGTACTGGATCAAAGTATCGATATCATGTTGTGGGCATTGAGACAACACGATCCTGAAAAATGGTTGATGCCCCAGCAAGGTTCTGTTACAGAAATGCTGGAACTAATCGCTCTATTTGATGATAAGTTTAAATATCATCTTGACCGTTATAAGTACCCGGATCGTTATCCCGGTGTTGATGCCCAAGTACATCGTTATGAGGGTTCTTTGTTCCTGGAAAAACTCAACTCACAGTTAAGCGCTACTAAATATTTATTTGGTAACAATGTAGCATTGGCTGATATGGCGATCGCACCTTTTGTTCGTCAATTCGCTCATACCGATAAAGCTTGGTTCAACGAACAGCCTTGGCCTCCGCTACAAGCTTGGTTAGCAGGGTTTACAGACTCAGAAATTTACGCTAGTGTTATGCAGAAATACGCGAAATGGGAATCAGGGAATGCAGGCGTTGTTTTTGGGCGATCGTAATTGTCCGCAATCAAGAGACAAGATTGCTTTCATGGGCTCTCACTTCTTAAAATTATCTGCGTTTATCTGTGTTAATCTGCCTGAAATCTGCGGTTGACGTATCAATCAAAGATTTATGTAAGAAGTCTAAGATGCAATGTTATTCTAGTCGCTCAGGCGTTACTGTAATCTAGTAAGTATTGTCAGGTTGTAATTATGATTGATGTTGGTTCGTTAGTGCGATCGCCCCGAAACGATTTGGGAGTCGGAAAAGTTGTCGAGGTATCGCGTACCGATGCCCTAATTGAATATTTTTGCTCAGTTAAAAACCGCATCCGCAAAACCATGCCCTTAAGTCTACTGCAAGAAGCTAGACTTCAGCGCCAAACCCGCTGCTACCTCTGGAGTAAAACTCAGGAAAGATGGATAATCGGCCGAGTTTATGACTGGGATGAAGATAAATTAGAGTACGAAATTGACCTCCCCGACAGCCAAAGTTTGCAAGCTGTCGAAAGCGAACTTTACGTTCGCTGCAATATCCCGATCGCCGATCCGATCGACATTTTAGCAGTCAAAGGCCAAGAAACGCCGTATTTTCACGATCGCCGATTGGCATTTGTTCAATCTGCGATCGAACAGCGGGCCGTCAGCCGCGGCATGACGGGTTTAATTTCTGCTAACATAGACCTCTATCCGCACCAAGTTGAAGTCGTCCGGCGCGTCCTAGAAGACCCAATCGTGCGCTATTTATTAGCCGACGAACCAGGACTGGGAAAAACAGTCGAAGCCGGGACAATTCTCCGCCAATTTCTACTCGATGAACCCAACGGACGTGCTGTGGTACTGGTTCCCAAATACCTGCTCGAACAGTGGCGCCAAGAGTTAGAAAATAAATTCTATTTGTCTCATTTTGCTGACAGAGTGCAGCTTGTTTCTGTTAGCGAAATCAATCAAATTAGCCGCAATGCCAACCTGGATTTTCTGATTGTGGATGAAGCGCATGATGTGGCGGCCATGGCCAATTCGAGCGATCGTACTCAGCAGCAGTCCTTTGAACTTTGTCAGAAACTAGCTCAGAAAAGCAAAAATGTATTGTTATTATCTGCAACGCCCGTTCTCGGCCACGAGCAAGATTTTCTAACGATGCTGCACTTGCTCGATCCCACAACTTACCGTCTGGATGACCTGGAAAGCTTCAAAGAACAGGTGCAAAATCGTCAAGAAATCGGCCGTGCTTTGCTAGATTTCCGAGAAAATGCCAAGCCTGCTGTTTTGCCAACAAAACTCGCTCAACTTCGCACTATTTTTGCCAAAGATGATTATTTAATCGGATTAGCAACAGAGTTAGAAAGTTGTTTGAAAACTAAAGAAACCGCAGAACAGGCTCGGCTTGTCCGAACTATTCGCACTCACGTTAGCGATACCTACCGCCTGCATCGTCGCATCCTTCGCAACCGCCGCGATGCGGTGGAAGATGTGATTTTCGATCGAGATGCTGTACCCAAAACTGAGTACGATCTGAATGATGAACAGTGGTCGCAAATTCAAACCGTATTCGATAAATGGCGCACAGTCGCTCCCAAGTCAAGCGAATATCAGAGAATTTTTCTGCTATTTTTCCGCGCTTCTGGTACTTGGCTGAATGTTTTAGAACGGGTTGTCAAAGCTCGTTTGCAGAAAAAATCGACTCCAGAACTCGATCGCGAATTTGGACAAAATGACACGGCAATTTTGACCAAAACGGAGCTGTTTCCCGAAGAAAGGGAAATGCTGGAAACCTTGCTCAACACCCTGGAAAAGCCCCAGGAAGGACTCGATCGACTGAGTTTGTTACGAATTGCCATTCTGCGATTTCTGGCAGTGGCTTTGAAGGTTCCGCGCGAGTATCACAGCAATCCTCGCGATTTGCTGTCGAGAATTCAACAGCAAATTAAACGGCCGATTCCGGGCGAACGTTTCCCGAAAATTGTGATTTTTACCAGTTTTACGGCAACTTGTAAAGAGATTGCGGAAAATTTAGCTAAAATCTTTGGTAAAAAGGCGATCGCTAGTCATGAAACAGGAAAATCTGCTGATGATGTTGAGGCTAGTCTCAACCGATTTAAGACTGAACCCCATTGTTTTATCTTAGTGTGCGATCGATCGGCGGAAGTAGGGGTAAATCTGCAATTGACAGATTGGTTAATTCACTTCGATTTGCCGTGGTTTCCCAACCAGTTAGAACAAAGACTCGGCAGAGTCGATCGCATTGGCAGCAAAATGGGAGTGCAATTTTGTTTGTTTGCAGGCCCAGATTTGGCAGAGAGTCCCCACGAAGCTTGGTTTCAAGTTTTAAAAGATGGGTTTGATATCTTCAACAAATCTATTGCCAGCCTTCAGTTTTATGCTGAGGAAAAAGTTGTTAAACTTGAAGAAAAGTTGTTTGCTGAGGGAGGCAAGGGCTTATCCAGCGAAATTGAAGCGATAAAAACTGAAATGGAACAAGAGAAAATCAAAATAGACGAACAGTACGTTCTCGATGAAATTGATACTCTTGATGACAGTGCATCTCAGTATTTTGAATCTCTCGACAACTGCGATGCTAAGCATAAAGAAATGCAGCGGGCTACTGAAGGTTGGTTGTGTCAAGCTCTCCACTTCAAACAAATTGAACATCCGAGTATATCGGGGTTGATGCGCTATAAACCTACTCAAAAAACGTTAATTCCCTCGAACGATTTGATGACCCGATTGGTTCCTTATTGTCAGCAATATGGCAGTTACAATCGCCGCATTGCTTATCAGAATGCGGACGTAGCTCTTTACCGAATTGGTGAGGGATTGATCGATGCACTTGGCTCTTATATTCGCTGGGACGATCGCGGTCAAGCTTTTGCCATGTGGCGGCATGATGAAAGTTGGGATGCTGGGGAAGGGATGGAGTGGTTCGGCTTTCAGTTTAATTATTCAATCCAGACTGATGTGCAGCCTGCTGACAAAGTTTTGCAGGCACAAAACATCGAAAATTACAATTTGAAAGCTTTGCAGCGACGCGCTGATGCTCTGTTTCTGCCAACTTTTGAAACTGTGTTTGTAGATGCTCGCAGTGAAGAAATGTCACTGGTGGAAGATGCGGAACTTCTGGCGATTTTACAGCGGGCTTATAAGGGGAAAGGCGGGCCGAATCGGGATTACAATTTGTCGAAAAATCGTACGTCGCTGATTGACAGTTTTGTCGATCCCCTAGAATGGGATGATTTTTGTCAAAAGGGGCGGGTGATATCGGAGGAATTGCTGCGCGGGCGATCGGCTTTTGTGGAAATGTGCGATCGATCTGCTGTCAGTGCAGCAATCCAACTCGAAAACCGGGTGAATCAATTGCAGTTGCGCTTGAATCGACTTTCTAAATCGGAACAAGCTTTAGCATCGGTTTTAGCGGATGAAATCAGTACAGAAAGTATGTTGAGTGAAGCGGTTTTAGCGGGAATTCGCCGCCCGCACATGACTCTTGAGTCTGTGGGATTCATTGTGATCTCTGGGCGTCCTCCTGTAAAGTCGGAGGATGAAGGATAATTGGTTTGGGAGGGCGATCGCTCTTTTTGACCCGATTCGGAAGCACAGGCGAGACGCCCGTGCCACGATGGACGGTTATGGATAAAAGGGCGATCGCTTTTTATTGAATCTAACTGTAAGAGTGAAAACAGCTTTAGGGTGGAAAGTAGCGATAAATATCTTTCCGGTGAAGAACTCTTGCAAAAGTAACTGTTTCGCCATCAAAATAAAAACCTATTCGATAGTCGCCAACCCGAAACCGATACGCATTATCATCGCCTTTCAATTTTTTTAAGTTAACTATTGTCTGTAAATCATTAATATTGGGAATTTCGCCAAAAGCAAATTCCTTGATTTGCTGAAAAACAGGCGTACTTTTAAGAGCTTTTAAATCCTTCACAAAACTGGGCAGATATTCTACTTTCATTCTGTTTCCAGTTCTGCAAGTGCTTGCCGTAAATTTAACGGCTTTTCATTTTTTACTTCGCCCATAGCCAACAGAAGTCCTCTATCTTCGATAGCTTCTAGGAAATACTGATAGTCGGTATAATCTAGAATGACTTGACTAATGTTGCCTTCGGCATCGAAGATCAATTCTTTGGCAAGCGGATAATCTTCTATCTTCATATACTTTTTTGTTGAGATGAGTTGGGAGGGAAGGATGGTTCTATTTTAACAGCGATTTTTTTTACAAGGTTTGATGATGGTCGAGCGGGATTTATTTGAACCGAATCCATCGCACAGGCGTGACGCCCGTGCCACAATGGAGGCGGATGGATGAAACGGAACTCGCACTTACGGGCTAAACCTCCTCAAAAATTGCGCCTCGCTGCTGTAGATTCACCTGCATCTCCTCATCCATTCCTGAATTGTTCCCGAATCGGGCTGACTCGACATTCGCACCGCTGAAATTAGTATTTGTTAAGTTCACTTCCAGCAGGTTTGCGCCATTCAAATTGGCACCGCTGAGATTAGCTAAAGCTAGACTTGCTTTATGCAAATCTGCACCGCTTAAATCAGCATTTCCTAAGAAAGCGCCGCTCAAATCTGCACCGCCGAATTTGGCATTTTGCAGGTTGGCGTCGCTGAAATCGGCATCGTTTAAGGTTGCACCCCGGAAATTTACCCGATCGAGATTTGCGCTGCTAAAATCCACTGCACTTAAAGTCGTTCCGCGCAAGGTGCTACCCGCGAAATCTAGTGCGGGATTGAGATTGGCGATTTTTGCCAACTCTACAAAGTTGTCGGTTTCAGCAGAGATAATGCGATCGACCATTTCCTGCAAGTGGGCTTCAGCTTCCGGGACAATTTCCACTTCGCGCGGTTCAACGGGAGGTAAATTGTAGGACAATAGCGCCCAACTGAGAGCAGGTTGGAGTTTATGTGTTTGCAGGTATATAGTCAGGATTCTTTCTAAAACCGAATGTTGATTTGGCGTGATTTCGTGCGGCCACAAACCCTCAGCATCTGTGAGATTAATATCTTCTTTAGAAACTTCAAAAGCCGCTGCTATCCGAAATTCTTTGGCAGCTAATTCTCCCAGCTTAACACTTTTTAGCAAACCTTTTAATACTGATTTGCCTTGTTCTACTGCAAAAATCCAAGCGGGGGTTGTATCATCGCTGATTGTGGAAACGTGACAAAATATGCTCTCTGTTTCCTTAATTTTTTCCGTATTCTCGCCGCCCTGAACTCCGCGCTGACTTTCGCTCACTAAAACTTTTGCACTGTTTTGAATGGGCAGGCTTTCTTCTATTGGCAAAAGCTGGAAAGAACCGACTAACTGACGCGATGCTACGGGTATTTCGCAGTTTTCTAGATAGAGTTTGAGCGTCCCGCCTTGCAGACCAAATTTGACGCGACCGCCGAGCAGGGGTTCCCAATGCTCGTTAAAATTCAGGCTCAAGTGAATGTCGAGCTGCTGGGTTTGGGGTGCAACCGATGATGGAACTGGAATTGCTTCTAATTGCATCCACAAGCAATCTGGGTATTTGTTGTGAGACTCTAGCGATCGCATATCGGGTAGAATTGCTGGCACTACCAGCCGGTAATTGATATTTAAATTAGTTTATCCTCTCTATTTTATCACAATACAGCTTTTTTGGGTGGGTAAAATTGTAAATTTTGTTTAATTTGATCCGCCAGTCATTGATTTTGCTGAATTTGGCTTTTTACCCAATTCCGAAATGCTTTCACTAATTCCAAATAGTCCATTGTTTCTGCTTGTTCCAAAAATCTAACAATCTCTAATATCGGTAAGCTGGGAAAGGCTAAGCTGATCTCGCCCTCAACGTATTCTCCATTTTCTAATCTGTTGATTCCGAGTCGCAGTCCATTATAAATCCAAACTTCCGGCACTCCCAGATCCGCATAAACCTGCAAGGTATTTTCCGAACGGCTGGTAATATCAATTTCCACCACTAAATCCGGCGGCGGATCTTGAGTCAGGTCGATTCTTTTTTTGCCTTTAACTGCACTAATATTCTGGATGTAAAAACATTCATCCGGTTCTGCACCGCTAAGTTCAGGACGCTTGAAAGTTGTGGAACCAAGGGGTTCAATTCTCACATCTAATTCTTCCGCTAAGGTTTCAACAAATCGACCCATTATTGTTTTGAAGCGTTCGTGTTCTGGAGAAGGTACCATAATTTCAAGATTGCCGCGATTATATGTCAGTCGAATTTGCCGATCGCCGATTTCGGCAAGCAAAGTTTCGTAGGTTTGCCAACTGATACCCGATAGCTGGACAATTTGTTCGGGCGGGGCGAGAGTTTGAGCAGACATAGGGCTACTTTGGTGAAGAGTTCGAGCGCACTTTTACATTATATCGGAAAAAGCTCGATCGCTCTTTAATTACTGAGTTAAAATATGTGCTATCGAGCCAGATTTTTTACTCACCAATCTGCGCGGGAAATACCGAAGACAAATCCAGAGACAACTCGGAAAAACCCGGAATTACTACCGTCTGATTTGGCAAAACAACTCGTTGCAATTGATAACTATAACTCCCGTTTTGTTTCTGATAAGGTTCGCTGTGCATTTCCAGTTGATTATCAACCAAATTAAATATCCAATAATTAGAAATCCCAGTCTCAGCATAGAGAGACAACTTGGTTGTGCGATCGTACTTCAACGTAGAATCGGAAACCTCAATTACCAACAAAAGATCAGCAGGCTGCGGGTGAGAAGATAAATAATTGTCCGAACGATGGCGAGCAATCACAACATCAGGCTCTGGTTCGCTATCATCCTTCAAAATAATGGGTTCTTGACCGCGCACGATCGCTCTTTTTCGCAGCAGCGGGTACAATTCTCCTAACAGTAGCGAATTACAAACAGAGTGAAACGTACTTTTAGTAGCCTTGAGGAGAATTTCTCCGCGAATCAATTCAACTTGGTCATCGGGGGCGAAAAATCCCAGTTCTCCCAAACGGTGATATTCGGCGATCGAGAATCGTTTTGCAGTTACGGCAGTCATAGCTTTTCTTACCCTCTACAATTACCAACATTTCCAATTAATTTTACTCAAAAATCCCGCCCCGTGCCATCAATTCAACCTTCAGGGCTTCCGAAATTCCCAGACAACAAAAAAACTTCGCATTGTCAACCACCGTATTTGTCAAATCAGCGCGGCTCAAATCAGCACCATTTAAATTCGCACCACTCAAATTAACACCGCTCAAATCAGCATTTTTAAAATCAGTATTTGTCAAATTTGCATTTACTAAAATAGCATTCGGTAAATAAGCACTGCTCAAATTTGCGCCAGTTAAATTTGCACCGCTCAAATTCGCCCGGGGCAGCTTTGTCCGCAAATCAGCACCGCTTAAATTGGCGCTGCTGAGTTCAGCATCCCGCAAATTAGCATTGCACAAATTAGCATCAATTAAAATAGCAGCGCTCAGCAAAGCACCGCTGAGATCGGCCAAAGTCAAATCTGCGCCTCGGAGGTTGGTTTCGCGCAAATCCGCACCGTTAAAATCAGTGTAGTGCAAGTCAAAACCGCTTAAGTTAGCCCCAGCAAAATCCTCAACTAGATTCAAACCCACTGTTTCTGTAAGTTGTAGAAAACTCTTATTTTTATCAGTTAAAAACAGTTGCCGGACGATCGCCAATTGCTCCTGTCGGTACTGGTTAGCCTTCTCGTAATCGGCTAAATACTTGTAAGCAAGCTTCAAATTCTTGAGAGCATTGCGCTCAATGCGATCGTCCTTGCTCGCGCGCGCGATCGACAACTGCTCGTGATAGCATTCGATCGCACCAGGCAAATCTCCCTTAGCATCGTAAGCTAGCGCCAAATTGCCCAAAGTTTCCAACTCAGAGCGCCCGTCGCCAGTGTCTCGCGCGATCGCCAAACGCTGCTGCTGGTAATCAATAGCACCAGAAAAATCCTCCAGAGCACAACAAGCATTGCCCAGATTTCCCAAAGCATTTGCCTCGCCGCGACGATCGCCAATTTCCCGCGCTAACACCAAATGCTGCTGGTAGCACTCGATCGCCTGAGCATAATTTCCCAGCGCTTCGTAAGCTACGCCCATATTACCCAGCGCCGCACCCGATCGCCGCTGATCGTCCATTGAGCGATACAGCGCCAGCGCTTCCTGCCAAGAACCCAGCGCCGCCTCAAATTGGCGCGCCTGATATTGCGAAATCCCCTGCTTGATTAGCTCGCTAGCTTGTTCGCTCATAATGTCAAAATTAGTTAATAACTAAAGCTGATATTAATCGACTCAAAGCGGTAATTGCTAATCGCTAATCAGTAATCGGGAATCAGTATCGCCAATTCCCCTCTCCCATCCGTATTTTCACGTCCGTGCAAAAAAAAAGACAAAAAAAAGAGAGAGCTACCTAAGTAACTCTCTCTGCCATCAGGGTGCATCTACATAACACAATATAACACGTTTGGGATGAGGGGTGTCACCCCCAAACGTGAAGATGTTGTAAAGAAATGTAGATTAATTATAAAGTTACGATCCTGCGAGAAGGGCGAGCTCGGGAAAAACCGATCGCCCGCCGTTGTATCCGCTACACGACCCCCTTAACGATTGCTTAGCCTGGGCCGTTAAGCTTCGTCGCCAGCAGCTCATTGGTCAATTTGGGATCGGCTCGGCCGCCCGTTTCCTTCATCACCTTGCCGACAAAAAAGCCCAGCAGCTTAGTTTTACCGCCTCGGTACTGTTCGAGCTCCTTGGGATTGGCTGCCAACACGGCATCGATCGCTTGATCGATCGCCCCAGTATCCGAAATTTGAATCAAACCCTTGCTCTCAACGAACTTCTGAGGCGAACCACCGTTTGCCAACAACTCCGGCAAAATATCCTTAGCGATTTTGCCACTGATCGTGCCGCCATCAATTAGCCCCAGCAGTTCGGCTAAATCCTGCGGTTGGAAAGGAATTTCTGCGATCGCCAGTTTTTCATTTTTCAGATAAGCAGTAATATCGCCCATCACCCAATTCGCAGCTTGTTTAGCCACAGCACCAGCGGCGATCGATTTTTCAAAATACTCCGCCACCGCTTTGTCGTCAGTCAGCACCCGCGCGTCATAGGGAGAAAGACCGAGCTCAGTTTCGTAGCGATTGCGCTTTTGCGCTGGCAATTCCGGCAGTTGAGCTTGCCAATCCTGCAATTGCTCGGCCGAAACTTTGATCGGAGGCAAATCCGGTTCCGGGAAATATCGATAATCGCTTGCACCTTCCTTAACCCGCATACTGAAAGTACACTGCTTGTTTTCATCCCAAAGCCGCGTTTCTTGGATGATGGTTTCGCCATTTTCCACAGCTTGAATTTGCCGCTCGATCTCATAATCGATCGCCCGTTCGATCGCATTAAAAGAGTTCATATTTTTAATTTCCACCTTCGTGCCGAACTCTTCTCTGCCAACGGGGCGCACCGAAATATTCACGTCGCACCGGAGCGAACCTTCCTGCATATTCCCGTCGCCAACACCGATGTAGCGCACGATCCGGCGCAATTCTTGACCGTATTCAGCAGCTTCCGCGCCCGATCGCAAATCCGGTTCCGAAACAATTTCGATTAGAGGCACACCGGCACGGTTGTAATCCACCATTGAATAAGTAGAACCGCTGAGCCGATCGCTACCGCCGTGAACCAATTTTCCGGCATCTTCCTCCATGTGCAAGCGAGTGATCCCGATTTTTTTTCTAGTAGAATTTCCCGTCTCATCCACCAGTTCAATTTCTAGCCAACCGTTAGTAGCTATCGGCAAATCGAACTGAGAAATTTGATAATTTTTCGGCAAATCGGGATAGAAATATTGCTTACGGTCAAACTTACTGTAAGGTGCGATTTCGCAGTTGAGAGCCAGCCCTGCTTTCACCGCATACTCCAGCACTTTTTGATTTAATACTGGCAATACTCCAGGCATTCCCATACAAATTGGGTCAATATTAGTATTTGGGGCATTGCCAAATTCTGTAGAAGAACTGGAGAAAATTTTAGTATTCGTACTCAATTGACAATGAGTTTCGAGACCAATAATGGCTTCGTACTGAGTTTGGTTTTTTATCGAAGAGGGTACAGCAGCAGTCATAAGCAATTTAAAAGACTGAATAACTTTAGATTTTATTTTAGCTTTTTATTGACCAAACTGATTGGAGATTATTTGTAGCTAGCGGCGGTTTGATTGGTGTCAGCAAGCCCCTCAAACCCGCAGTCGGGCAGGTTTAAACCCCTGCCGGACTTTGAGAAAGCGTGTTTAGTTGAGACAAATGGGGATCTCCATACGCAACACCCTGCTACAGATTGGCGATCGACCCAAGCCCGCAGCCACGCAGATCTCCTTGCGATCGCCCCCAAACAACAACTCTGTGCAAAAATATACTGAGCGCCTGCTCCTGCCCACACCCTTCCCTTACCCAGGAGAGTTTTAGATCGAGCCACCACAATTGCCGATCGATCTGCACCCCAAATCCTTTGACTGGCAGTATTTAATAACGCCCGCCGCGTCGAACGATCGGCTCCGCGCACAAACTAAAAATTAAAAATGTATAATTTAACAGGAAATTACATATTTTTAATTTATAAGCTTTTCTTTTGAATGCTAAAAGTAACACTTGCCTCAGTGTCAAAACTATGCCTGAAATTCCAGTTGAAAATGCCACACTGTTTCAGAACAGCATCACTGAGCTAGAGCAGGCGGAATTAGCCCTCGAACTCGCTTGGAACGAACTCGAAAAACAAACGGCAGAAACCATTGCTCACATTGCTAACCTCGGCTCAGCAAACACACAGGAAATTAGCGATCGCTTGGCCGGGGCGAAGCAACTTCGCCAGCAACTTCAAACTAAAATAAAACAAACCCACTCGCGCCTGGAATTTCACCTAAAAAACTCGCCAATGGCAGTTATAGAGTGGGACAGCGAATTTCGGGTAGTGCGGTGGTCGCCCATGGCAGAACAAATATTTGGCTGGACTGCAGCAGAAGTAATCGGCAAATACTGGCACCAATTGTCAATAGTTTATCAAGAAGACTTCGAGCAAGTGTGCGCCCTCACAAATGAACTGTTACACAGCAGAGAACCGCGCCACGTTTCTCGCAACCGCAACTATACCAAAGATGGCTCGGTAATTTACTGCGAATGGTACAATTCTGCACTAATCGACGAATCAGGAAAAGTAGTTTCAATTCTCTCTTTTGGCAGAGACTTAACCGATTGCCACCGCACTCAAGAAGCACTGCAACTACGCGAACAAGCTTTCAGCACTCTAGCCGAAAATGCCACCGATATCATCGCCAGGTTTGATCGAGAATTCCGCCACCTTTACATCAACCACGCAGTAGAATCAGCAACCGGAAAACCCCCCGCAGAATTGATTGGCAAGAGCAACAGAGAATCAGGAATGCCACCACATTTGTGCAACCTGTGGGACGAGACTTTTCTGAAAGTTTTTGACACAGGCAAACAAGAAACCATAGAATTTGAATTTCCAACTTCCGAGGGCATAAAACATTACCACTGTCGAGTCATTCCCGAATTTGCTGAAGACAATTCAGTAGAAACAGTTTTATCCATCGCCCGCGACATTACAGAACTAAAACAAGTCGAATTTCAGTTGCGACAAAGCGAATTTAAATTTAGAGCAATTGTTGATTCTAGCATGATTGGCCTAATTTTTTGGGACATTAACGGCCCCATTATAGATGCCAACGCGGCTTTTTTAAACACGGTCAACTATACGCGGGAAGATCTGCTTTCAGGCAGAATTAACTGGCAAGAAATGACACCGCCCGAATACGTGCCTTTAGACATAGAAAAAGTTGCCGAACTGAGGGCTAGAAATACGGTTGTTCCCTTTGAAAAAGAATTTATCCGCTCCGATGGGAGCCGTGTTCCGGTGCTGCTGGGCAGCACATTTTTAGAACGAACGCAGCAGTTAGGCGTCAGTTTTGTGCTTGACTTAAGCGAACGGAAACAGGCTGAATGGGAACTGCAAAAACATCAGCAACTTTTAGAGAGCATTGTTACAACAATACCCAATTTTCTCTACATTTACGATGCAGTACAAAACCAAAATATTTATGCAAATCAATCTGTCACAGCCATACTCGGCTACACTGCCAAAGAATGGCAAGATTTGGGTATAGATGCTGTAGCTAACTTCGTTCATCCCGAGGATAGGCTAAAGCTAATTACAGGTATGGAGCGGTTAAAACACAGCAGAAATCCCTCTGAAACCGATGAGAGAGACTACAGAATCCAACACAAAAATGGGGAGTGGCGCTGGGTGCACGAGCGCTCTACCATCTTCAAAAGAACCCCAGACGGACAAATTTTACAATTTATCGGTTCCGTACTCGACATCAGCGATCGCAAACAAGCCGAAGAATCATTAAAACAGCAAAAAGAACTGCTGCAAACTATCTTCGACAACGTGCCGATTATGCTCGCATTCTTCGACCAAAACGGTCAAATAAACTGGGTAAACCGCCACTGGGAACAAGTGCTAGGCTGGAGTTTGGCAGAAATCAAAGACCGCGATATTTTGGCGGAAGTTTATCCGCAGCCAGAATATCGTCAATACGTTTTGGATGAAATCCAAGCAGCAACTCAGAACTGGAGCGATTTCAAAACAAAAGTTAGACAGGGGCGAATTATCGACACTTCTTGGGCAAATGTTCACCTTTCCGACGGCAGTTGTATCGGTATTGGTCAAGATATCACCGAACGCAAACGAGTAGAAGCTGAACTCAAAGAACTCAACGAAACTTTAGAAGCTCAAGTCGCCCAGCGTACCGCAGAGTTAGAGACTTTTTTTGATGCTTTGCCGGACTACATTTATGTGGTAGAACGGGACAAGATGCGCCTGTCTTTTGTCAACCAATCTGTTGCCAAAACTGCTGGCTTAAATAGCAAAAAAGAGATGCAGGGCAAAACAATTTTTGAATGTTTTTCCCCCGAAATAGCCGAACAATTTGGCAGGGAAAATTGGCAGGTATTTGAAACAGGCGAAACTCTGCACTTGCAGGATAAATTTGTGAAATCTGGCGACACTATTTACTACGATACTTTTAAAATTCCCCTGAGAAATCTCGACGGCGAGGTTTATGCTTTAATTGGCACTTCTCGCGATATCACTGAGTTGGTAGAGACAAAACAAGCTTTGTCAGAACGCACAGAGCAATTAGAAGCTGCAAATCAAGAATTAGAATCTTTTTCTTACTCAGTTTCCCACGACTTGCGCGCACCTTTGCGACACATTTCAGGTTTCGTAGAAGCGTTGAAGCAGCGGCTAGAATTAACTGAGGCTTTGAGCGATCGCAAAATAGTTCACTATATGGAAATAATTGAAGACAGCAGCCAAAAAATGAGCCTGTTGATTGACGGTTTGCTCGCCCTGTCGCGGGTGAGTCGCACCGAGTTGAGGCAAATTCCGATTGATCTGAGCCGTTTGGTACAAAATGCGATTAAATTGACTAAACCCCCAAGCGTCGCAGATGCGGCCCAAACTCCCCACAGCGTTGAATTTGCCGTCGGAGATTTGCCGACAATAATGGGAGATCCAACCTTGCTGCAACAGGTGTTCAGCAACTTGATTAGCAACGCTGTCAAGTTCAGCCGCGGACGCACTCCGGCTACAATAGTTATTGAGGGTTTACCTGATGGGACGATTTTTGTCAAGGATAACGGGGTGGGTTTTCCGATGGAATATGCCGATCGCCTGTTTGGAGCCTTTCAGAGGCTGCACTCCCAGAGAGAATTTGAAGGTACGGGGATCGGTTTGGCGATCGTCCAGCGGATTATTCACCGCCACGGCGGCACGGTTTGGGCCGAAAGCCTACCTAGTCAAGGAGCCACCTTTTACTTTAAACTAGGACAAACAATCTCAAACGGTAATATAGATTAGTAAGTTAAGTGTATAAGAGTTTTAAATTCAGAATTTAAAACTCTTATACACTTAAATAAGTCACAATCGGTGAGAGCATGAGAATTTTGGTTTGACCGGAGTGTTACCTGTGAGGGATGGAAGCGACAGATCTAGGCTGGGCTGTGAAAGATGCTCGTACTCCTAAAAAACGCTCTTTTAAAAATTGGGATGAGCCCCAATCGGTTCGGTCAGCCATCGACTGCCCCTGCTAAATAAAGGTCTTGTGAGTAGACTATATAATTGATTTGGGTAAAAATAAATAAAAATATCCACATAAAATTAACAACCAAATTCCGTCTAAAAAATTACTAGCACAAACACGAATAACCAATTAAAAACCTCCCCAATACCTTATGTTAGATATAAATCAGACCAACTATCTACTAAAAATGGTAGCGGAATCAACATTAAAATTGTTGATTATCGAAGACATGGCAGAAGATATGGAATTAATAGTGCTCGCCTTAGAAGCGGGGGGAGTAAAATTTAATTACGACACTGCCGAAACAGCAACAGAGTGCAGAAAAATGCTCGAAAATTGCCAGTACGATGCTGTACTCTCAGATTACCGCCTCCCCGGCTTCAACGGTTTAGAAGTGTTGAAATTAATGCAGGAATTGGGCCACGACATACCATTGATTTTAATAACCGGAAGTTTGGGAGAAGAAGCGGCAGTTGAGTGCATCAAAGCCGGAATGACTGATTACGTATTAAAAGGGCGGCTGTTTAGGTTGCCAACAGTCTTAGAACGATCGCTCCAAGAATACAAAATGCGGCGCCAGCAAGAAGAAGCCATCGCTCAAATTCAGCGGCAAGCTCAGCGAGAAGCGATCGTCAACCGCATCGTCCAAGCCATGCGCTTCACCCTTGTACTCGACGAAGTGCTGCAAACCACCGCAGATCAACTGCACGAAGCTCTTGAAATCAGCGCCTGCGCCATCTTGCAACCAGACACTGAAGGCGGCATCAGAATTCGCTACATCAGCAAAGCATCCGGCAGAGAACGGTTCGTCGGGCTAAATTGCAAAGTGGCCGAGCACTACCGATCCGGGCTCGTGGCTGGGGAAACCCTGATCATCGACGAGTTATCGATACTGTGCCCGTCGCTGCAAGAATCAGCAGGGTTGGTAGGGTTTCGCTCCGTCGCGATCGCCCCACTGCTCTACCAGCAGTCATTTTTGGGAGGAATTAGCCTCTATCAGTGCGATCGGGCGCGCTCTTGGAGCGTCGAAGAACTGTCGCTACTCAAAGCCATAGCCGATCAGTGCGCGATCGCGATCCACCAAGCCGAACTCTACCAACAAGCCCAAACCGAACTTGCAGAACGCAAGCGCGCCGAAGCAGCAGTCTGCGGCATCCAGCAACAGCTAGCCACAATGGCAGCCAACATTCCCGGCTCAGTCTACCGCACTGTGCTGCATCCAGATGGCACAATGTCCATGCCCTACATCAGTCCGGGCGTGCGCGAAGTTACTGGGTTCGGGGCCGAAGAAGTGATTTCGCACCCGGAACTCTTGACCGAAATCATCCATCCAGAGGACAAAAGCTCGTGTGACAGCAGGGTAGCAGCATCGAGAGCGAGTCTTTTGCCGTGCGATCGCCAGTACCGCATCGTTCTGAGATCTGGGGAGGTCAAGTGGGTGCAAGACAGCGCTAAATTTTCCAAAAACGAAAACGGCGACGTAATTATAGACGGAGTAGCCCTGGACATCAGTGATCGCAAACAAGCAGAATCAGCCCTGCGCCAAAGCGAACAGCGATTTCGCTCGCTGATTGAAAACGCCACAGACATCACCATCATTCTCGACGCCGCAGGAATCTTCCGCTACATCAGCCCTTCCGTCAAGCGAATTTTAGGATACGCGCCCCACCAGGCGATCGGCCGCAGCGCCTTAGAAATAATTCACCCCGACGACTGCGCCACGATCACCGAAACCCTCCACAAAGCCATTGAAAACCCCAAAAGAAGCCAGTGCCCAGTTGAGTACCGAGTCCGCCACCGCAACGGTTCCTGGTGTTATGTAGAAGCTGTAGCCACCAACTTGCTGTACGATCCCGCAGTCGAGGGAATCGTGATTAACTGTCACGACATCACTCAGCGCAAACTCGCCGAAGAACAACTGCTGCACGATGCTTTTCACGACGCCCTCACCGGATTGCCCAACCGATCGCTATTTACCGATCGGCTCGAACACGCTCTGAGGATGGCCAAACGGCGCAAAGACTACTTGTTTGCCGTGCTGTTTCTCGATTTAGATAGATTTAAAGTAGTCAACGATTCCCTCGGCCACGCCATCGGCGATCAATTGCTAGTATCGATCGCGCGGCGTCTGGAAGCTTGTCTGAGGGTTGGAGATACAGTGGCCCGCCTTGGAGGAGACGAGTTTGTGCTGTTGTTAGAAGACATCGAAGGCATCAATGAAGCTACCACCATTGTCAACCGCCTGCAAAAGAAAATCACCTCCCCTATCCTTCTAGACGGACACGAAGTATTTATCACCGCCAGCATCGGCATAGCTTTGAGTTCTGGCGAATACCTGGAACCGACAACCCTGCTGCGCGACGCCGACACAGCAATGTACCGCGCCAAAGAACTCGGCAGAGCCCGACACGAAGTTTTCAACAGTTCCATGCACGCCCACGCTTTGCGGCTGTTGCAGCTAGAAAACGACCTGCGGCGGGCGATCGAATCAATTAGAGAGCCGGCCAGAGAAGAAGACTTTCCCTCATCCCCCGCATCAACCTTACCTCCTTTATCCGCAGCGCCCCAGTTTATTATTCACTACCAGCCGATCGTGTCGATCGCCAATAACACAATTACCAGTTTTGAGGCTCTAGTGCGCTGGCAGCATCCCGAACGCGGCTTAGTTTCCCCCGGCGAATTCATCACCATCGCCGAAGAAACCGGCTTGATCGTACTCCTGGGCCGCTGGGTACTTCGCACAGCTTGCCACCAAATCCGCCAGTGGCAGCAGCTATTTCCCAGCAACCCCCCATTGAGCGTTAGCGTCAACATTTCTGTCAAACAGTTTTCTCAACCAGATTTAATCGAATACATCGACCAAGTTCTCGCAGAAACTCACCTCGACGGCAGCAGTTTAAAATTAGAAATTACCGAAAGCGTACTCATAGAAAATTCCGAATCAGTAACAGCAATGCTAGTGCAGCTCAGAACCCGAAACATACATTTGTGCATTGACGACTTCGGCACCGGCTATTCATCGCTTTCCTACCTGCACCGCTTCCCCACCAATACCTTAAAAATAGACCGCTCTTTTGTTAGCAGGATGGGAGGTGAGTTCGATTTCAGTAAAGGAGGCATTGACCCGACCGAAATTGTGCGGTCGATCGTTACTTTGTCCCACAATTTAGGCATGGATGTAGTAGCCGAAGGAGTCGAAGAATCCTCCCAACTATCTATACTCAAAGGGTTAAAATGTGAGTACGCCCAGGGATTCTTTTTCTCAAAGCCAGTAGACTCTCAAACAGCAGCAACCCTAATCCGACAGCAAGCAGAAAATCAGAATTTGCTGACATTTAGTTTGTTAGAGAAAGGCCATTAAAAAAACACGGCATTTTGTGAGTCCCGTTTCAGCATAAAATCTTAAAATATTTTAAAGCTGTGCCTAACTGGCGTCAGTTAATAACTACGGCATCCAAATCACTGTCAACGACCCAGGTCTCAAGACACGCTTGCTTCGGGCCTAAGACTTAAACCCGAGTTGACCAGAGGCGTACCTGCGTACTACGTTAACGGTAAGAGTTAAAGGCCTACCAGGGAAGGCTCTCGCTAGTTCCTTGCCAAGCGAAATTTAGGATTAAACAGACTTATTGGGTTAAATCAGTTTCCTAGATATAGTACCGGCCCTTAACGAAGGCGCAAGCTAACATTACCCCTCTCATAGAGGCTCATAAAAAAGCGAACATTATGCGATCGCCGATTGCAAGGTTGGATGTGGTAATTGTCCCACTGAAAGTACATTACAAAAGTACACTCCCATCTAGCAATGCCCGTGTAATGGAAAGATTCACGGCGGTTGAAACCGCCTAGCCGTTTCCCTCTCAGGTCTAAAGACACGCTCGTTTCCCACTTACCGAATTTTTTTATGACTATTGGCTACCTCGCACTCGTTCTCCACGCCCACTTGCCTTTTGTCCGCCACCCCGAAAGCGACTACGTTTTAGAAGAAGAATGGCTGTTTGAGGCGATCGCGGAAACCTACATTCCCCTGCTGCAAGTTTTTGAAGGGCTCAAGCGCGACGGCATCGACTTTAAAATTACCATGAGCATGACGCCGCCCTTGGTTGCCATGCTGCGCGACCCCTTGCTGCAAGACCGCTTCGACGACCACTTGGCTAAACTCGAAGAACTAGCGGATCTCGAAATCGAACACAACAGCGGCAACGGTCACCTCCGCTATTTAGCAGAACATTACGCCGCCCACTTCTCTCAAGTTCGCAACTTTTGGGAAAAGTACGATCGAGATTTAGTCAAAGCTTTCAAAGAACATCAAGATACCAACAACCTCGAAATCATCACCTGCGGCGCCACCCACGGCTACCTACCGCTGATGAAAATGTACCCCGAAGCAGTTTGGGCACAAATTCAAGTAGCTTGCGACAACTACGAAGCAAACTTCGGCCGCCGACCAAAAGGCATTTGGCTGCCCGAATGCGCCTACTATGAAGGGTTAGAGCGGATGTTAGCCGACGCCGGCCTCCGCTACTTTCTCACAGACGGTCACGGCATCCTCTACGCCCGCCCGCGTCCCCGCTACGGCAGCTACGCCCCGATTTTCACCGAATGCGGAGTCGCAGCCTTCGGCCGGGATCACGAATCCTCGCAGCAGGTTTGGTCTTCCGAAGTCGGCTATCCAGGCGCGGCCGAATACCGGGAATTCTACAAAGATTTGGGCTGGGAAGCTGACTACGATTACATTAAGCCCTACATCATGCCCAACGGCCAGCGGAAAAATACCGGGATTAAATATCACAAAATCACCGGTCGCGGATTGGGTTTAGGCGATAAACAGTTGTACGATCCTTACTGGGCAAGGGAAAAAGCAGCCGAACACGCCAGCAACTTTGCTTTCAACCGGGAACGCCAAGTCGAACACCTCAACGGCATTATGCAGCGTCCGCCGATTATTGTTTCACCTTACGACGCCGAACTTTTCGGTCACTGGTGGTACGAAGGGCCTTGGTTCTTAGATTACCTGTTCCGCAAGAGTTGGTACGACCAAAATACCTACGAGATGACGCACTTAGCCGATTATTTGCGGGGAAATCCGAATCAGCAAGTTTGCCGTCCTTCTCAGTCTAGCTGGGGTTTCCGGGGTTTCCACGAGTATTGGCTCAACGATACCAATGCTTGGATTTACCCGCACTTGCACAAAGCAGCGGAACGGATGATTGAGTTGGGAAGCATGGAACCTGCGGATGAGTTGCAGTGGCGCGCTTTGAACCAGGCGGCGCGGGAAGTGCTGCTAGCTCAATCTTCTGACTGGGCATTTATCATGCGTACAGGAACGATGGTGCCCTATGCAGTGCGGCGGACTCGATCGCACTTAATGCGGTTTCACAAGCTTTACGATGAAGTGAAAGAAGGGAAAGTTGATTCGGGTTGGTTGGAGAAGGTTGAGGAGATTGATAATATTTTCCCTGAAATCAACTATCGGGTTTATCGATCGCTTTAAGTCTCGTTTCCCCTTTCATCCTGTCCCCCCAGCCCTGCTTAAGGGAGGGACAGGATGTTAATTAAAATTAGGCGTTGCTGAATCAAGATATGATAAACTTATAATGCGATCGCGGACGCAGAGAATGATTGCTTTGATTTTGATACGGAATTTGAACATCTACAAATTTTAGATAGTGAATTAGTAATTGAATTGAATATCTTAGAAAGTTGCTGTCTAATTTACAATAACAAGACTTTTTCGTTTTATACGCGCTATCCGGGTGCCTTAATTTTATATTTTTACCCTCAACTGTTATCCTATAGCAATCCTTGCAGGAGTTATAAATTTTAGGATTGCTATATTTGTCAAATGTTTATAATATTAAGACCTGTAACCTATTAGTATTTCCAATCAATCAAGCGATTGTTGGGGTCCATTGGTGACAAGTTAAGGAAGAAAGAGGTTTGTCAAGGGGGAACTATCCTTGAGGGAAAAAATGTGTGAAACTCAG
>NZ_JAUBPS010000113.1:0-10809 GCF_036700865.1 Microcoleus sp. S13C4 | reverse complement strand
AGTTTCACACATTTTTTCCCTCAAGGATAGTTCCCCCTTGACAAACCTCTTTCTTCCTTAACTTGTCACCAATGATCAGGGATTGAAACCCAAAATCCAACATCAAGCATAACTCATGCTTCTGTCTGTAAGCGTTTGTAGGCGTGAGCTTTGGCTAAACGCACCCAATGTTCTAACAGCAAATAGCGATCGAGTTCGATTTCCTCTCTGGCCGAAAGAGTGCCGGATTTATTGCGATCGAGCAGTTGGCTCATGCGGGCTTGCAACGCAGGTGTGGGGCGGATTGCGAGGATTTCTTCTGGGCTGGGTTGACTGGCTAGCAGTTCGACGATTTGGCGATCGTCTTGGTAGGGGATGGTTTCTGCGGGGGCGAGTTCCCGAAGTGCGCGATCCAGGGCCTCCGGGAGACGATCGCCCAATTGTTGCAGTTTTTCGCCAAGGATCTCGGGAACTTCTAGGATAATTGGCATTAGTGCTGATGTGAGGATGGGAATTCCCTTGATTGTAACAAAC
Source organism: Microcoleus sp. S13C4 (assembly GCF_036700865.1). Classification (NCBI taxonomy): domain Bacteria; kingdom Bacillati; phylum Cyanobacteriota; class Cyanophyceae; order Oscillatoriales; family Microcoleaceae; genus Microcoleus; species Microcoleus sp. S13C4. The sequence goes on along the minus strand of NZ_JAUBPS010000113.1, from coordinate 10,296 downwards.
GGAAAAAATGCCGTTAACTTAAATCCCGATCGGGGATTGAAACTGCATAGCCCGGTATTTGCACAGTTGTTCACAAAGGAGATAACTGGCGAATTTGCCCGTTATAATCGACTCTCACTCTCCCATCTTGAGAAACCGTAACAACCGTTTCTACCGTATAGACAGACGAACCAGGCTTGTAACCCTTAAAAGTAAAAGTCCAAGTTCCATCGCCATTGTCAACAAACGGCGATTCATTAGAAGTACCGTGCATAGAAGCTTCAGCTCGATAGTTGCCTAAACCCCCATTAGCAATTTCTGCTGCTTGACGGGCTAAGTTTTTTGCCCGATTGAGTTCGATATTATTGTTAATCACTGTCACGCCGTCGGTCTGATATTCAGGAGCAGGATTAGCATTACTCAAGCTGGGGGAGACTCCAACAGCTAAAGTTGAAAGCGCTACCAGACAAGCAAGTCGAATGTTTAGTTTCATAATACAAACTGATTTATAGTTTGATAAACTCTACGAGACTTGTCCGAAAAAACCCGGTTGAATTTTCAATTTTTAATTTTGACTTGTGAATCGTCTGGCATTTCTCCACCGTACAAATAGCGGTAACTCATCCGAGAAATATCCCGAATCAATGCTTGAGCTGGCTTCTCTGTTTCCGGTGAATGCTTCACCATCACCGCCACTAAATAACGCTTACCGTTCGGCAAATCCACCATCCCCGCATCCGCTAGCATTGTATCAATATTGCCCGTTTTGTGAGCAATAACTGAACCTTCGCCTAAACCTTTCGGCAGCAAAGAATCGTTTTTAGTTTGGCGCATGATTTGCAAAATGCGATCGCGCGATTTCACCGATACCAAATTACCCCGATCGACCTGGGCTATGATATTAATCAAATCCTTCGGACTGGTAGTATTAGTTCCCTCCAAATCTGGCAACTTATTACGCAGAACCGTGGTACTCAAACCCCAATTTGCAAAATGCTGATTCAAAACCTCAGCACCTCCCAACAACTCAATCATCATATTTGTCGCCGTATTGTCGCTGACAACAATCATCTTTTGGGCAACTTCCAAAGCCGAATACTTCTTACCCGGAGAGTCGTCTTGCATCTCCCCAGAACCGCCTACAATGTGTTCGGGCTTCAGCGTCAGCATCTGATCTAACTGCACTTTGCCCTCATCTACTGCTTGGAAAAAAGCTACTAAAATTGGCAGTTTAATTGTGCTAGCTGAAGCAAAAGCAGTATCGCCATTAAAGTTTAGGTAGCTTCCAGTATCTAAATCGACTAGAAATATTCCGGCTGTCAAACTAGGATTTTCTGTTGCTAAAACCTGAACTTGCGTTTTCAAAGCTCCTAATTCTTGATTCAGTTGCAGCACTTCTGGGGTTGCAGGTGCCGCAGATGCGCTATCGGCTGGGTTGTTCTGCCCTGTAGTGGTTTGTTCTTCTGTCGCTACAGTTGATGCTCGACTAACGGCATTTACCACCGACAGCAGCGTACCGCAAATCACCGCTATGCCAACTCCCAAAATCAGCAAGCGAGTAGCATACACCAACGGCGGTACGCTCCGAGGTGCAGAGCGTTTACCCGGTCTCTGACTCGCTTGTGGGCGCGGTTTAGGCACGGGGGTTTTTTTTGCATCTGTGGGGATTACCGTGTCTGGAATGCGAACTGGGGGCGAACTGGGACGACTTCCACGGGTGGTAGGGGGAGTGGCAGTTGGGAGCGGGCTGTTGGGATTGCTGGCGATCGAACTCACGTTTTCCCGCTCCAGATTCGGCTCCGGAAACTCGAACATATCGACAGCAGCGAGACCTTTTTTGCGCGGTTGGCGAGTCTTCGACTGCGGAGTTTTGGTGGTTCGGGGTTTTCTGGGGTTAATTGCCGATCGAGGATCGGATAAAAAGTCTTGTGTAGTAAATTCTTCCGAAGATGTGGGAGAATTGGCTCCAATTCTGGTGCCGCGCCCCTGTTGGGGTGGGAAAGTCGCAGGTTCGGGCGATCGAATTTCTGAATTGCCGTTTTGCGGTTGCGGAGGGCGACGGCGGCCCGAGTTGCCAGACTGACTTGCTTTGCCGGACTTAGGCTGCTTTGAGCCGGAGTTGGGAGAGGATATCGAGGATATCACCGATAATATCGATCCTTTGGGAAACCGCTCTGCCACGTCTTACTCCTTCATCACTACTGTAAAGTTCAAGTTTAAGATTTTTCAGCTTGCCAGCCAATCAATTTTAGATTTTAGATTTTAGATTTTAGATTTGCCCCAGACGCTGCATGGTATCAGCAACCGGGTTTACTGCTCGCAAATTATCGCAAAGCTTAGGTTTTTAGTCAAGAAACCCTGTTATGAAGGTGACAAGTGGGTGCAGGAAAGTTCTCTGTGAAAAAAATCCTCAATCTCACATCCCCAATTATCAGCATTTCTCCTAGCTATCCGTTGGATTTTCCGGCAACGCCCCATCCAGAGTATCAGAATTTGCCTCTCGTGGGTAAGTTTTGATTGCCCATTCTGTTTGGCGGAGCACCCCCCGCAGCATGGCGACTTCATCCACTGTCGGATAGGCCCTGTTGTACAAACGCCGAAATTTTTCCATCCGGCTTGCTGCTGTGTGCGGCTGCAAATATCCTATTTTGAGTAACAGCGTTTCTAGTTGCTGGTAATATCCCTCTAAATTTTCCAAGGGAGCACTGGCGAGGGGAATTGAAAGATTTTCTGTCTGGCTGGTGGCAAGTTTTTCTGGGTAACAAGTTGATAAATTATCTGTGGCATCGGGTATTGAAGAGGCATAGCCTCTGGATATGCGTTCCCCGGCTGAGCCTGGGAACGAGGCATCTTCTTCTTCCTTCCCTATTCCTTCTTCCCTCTTCCCTATTCCTTCTTCCCTCTTCCTTCTTCCTTCTTCCCTCTTCCTTCTTCCTTCTTCCCGGTATAGTTCGTAACAGCAGATAGCGACGGCTTGGGCGAGATTTAGGGAAGTGTAGGCATCGCTGCTGGGAATGCGGATTAGGCGTTGAGCGCGGTTTAATTCGGCATTGGTCAAGCCGCAGTCTTCTCGGCCGAAAATCAGGGCGCTGGGGGCTTCGAGGAGCCAAGGCAAGGCATCTGCGGGTTCTTCTAGTTGTGTTGGCAACGATCGACTATCATCCCCTGTAGTTGCGATCGCTCTGACACACCCAACCAAAGCAGCGGGCAAACTCTCGACTACTTTGGCCGTTTCCAATATGTCGGCGGCGCGAACAGCCATCAGTCGGGCTTCTTCCCCTAAATAATCGCACTGGGGATTTACCAAAACTAATTGGTGCAAACCCATATTTTTCATGACGCGGGCCACAGAACCGACATTCAATGGGCCTGCAGGTTCTACTAAAACTATTCGGATGTTGGCTAATGCCGTTTCGACCATTTTTATTTGGGGAGGTGTTAGGCAGAAATTGGTTGTTTTGTTTGTTTTGATTAAAATTTAATCAGTAACTAATGTAATGTCCAAATTAGCATGGCTAAGCAACGATCGAAATCTGATTTACCGACAAAAATGTGCCCAGTGTGCGATCGACCTTTTACTTGGCGCAAAAAATGGGCCGACTGCTGGGATGAGGTCAAATACTGCTCCGAACGTTGTCGTCGCCGCCGTTTGGCGGCTCAAGATTAAGAATTTAGGGCAAGTTGCTCGATCAAAGCTAAGATTGCAAAGGAAAAATTTTAGGTTATTAGGTTATAAATTATGGCATCGCAACAAGTGCAACCAAAGCTAGTTATTCACGGCGGTGCGGGCAGTTCTCTACATAGTAAAGGCGGAATTGAGGCGGTGCGGAAATCGCTTTACGATGTTTTGGAGGAAGTTTATCCGCTGCTGAAAGACGGTGCAAGTGCCGTAGATGCAGTGGTGCGGGGCTGCCAATTGTTGGAAGATGACCCGCGATTTAATGCCGGTACTGGTTCTGTGGTGCAGTCGGACGGTCAAATTCGGATGAGTGCTTCGTTGATGGACGGTTTGATGCAGCGTTTCAGCGGGGCGATTAATGTTTCTCGCGTTCAACATCCGATCGAACTTGCTCAATTTTTGCAGCATTCGGACGATCGAGTTCTCTCTGATTTTGGTTCGGCGGAATTGCTGCGAGAACTTCAATTGCCGATTTACGATCCGATGACGGATTTGCGTTTGCACGAGTGGATGCAGGAACGCCAAGGCAATTTTAGCAAAGCAATGGCTGACGTGGTTGCCGAACCGGCCGGTGTGGGTACGATCGGAGTCGTAGCTTTGGATGTGCATGGACGCTTGGCTGCTGGGACTTCGACTGGTGGCAAGGGTTTTGAGCGGATTGGGCGGGTTAGCGACTCGGCGATGCCGGCGGGAAATTACGCGGCCCAAAGTGCGGCGGTAAGCTGTACGGGGATTGGCGAGCACATTATGGACGAGTGTTTGGCCGCGCGAATTGTGATTCGGGTAACGGATGGTTTGAGTTTGAAAGCTGCTTTTGAGCGTTCTTTTACTGAAGCTGACGAACGTCAACGGGATTTTGGCGCAATTGGAATTGATGCTAGCGGGGCGATCGCTTTCGGCAAAACTAGCGAGGTGATTTTGGGTGCTTTTCACAACGGTAGAGAAATGGGCGATACTTTGGAAATGAGCAAGGGAACGTTAATTTTTATTGCTTAAAAAGGCGATCGAAATTATCCTCCTAAAAGTTAGGACATTTTTGACAAATTGCTGAATATATGTATGGGCGGTGTGGTATGTTAGTTGAAATCCTCCTCACCGCCACTACCGATGACTCAACAGGAGAATCTCAATGCGATCGCTCAACATCCGATCGATCCAAAGAAATTAGAAAAGTTGGTCAAGTTATCTGGGCGCAGTCTGTGGGTAACTGCTGTGCTTGCCTTTACAGTTCCAATTTTTGCCTACTTTTACACTAAACGACGAATTGCTTGTTATATTGCTTTGCTGCTTAGTGGTTTGATGGCTGTATTGACTTTATTCATAGTTTTTTCCCGAGAAATCCCGAAGGGCAGTACGCTTCCTGCTACGGCATTCTATACATTTTCTTTGCTCGTTTCCCTGGGAATTACTGTTGACAACTGCGCCGCTATTTTAAGGGCGAGAAAAAAAGTTAAATCGTTAACAGGCGAGACTCCTTGGAAAACAGCTCATAATCAGCAAGTTAAAAACGGGCGGTGGCCGGCATGGTTTCCCTATCCCAGTTCCTGGCTGAGAACTTTAGCTTTAATGTTGTGGATAGCTGTTGTTGTGAGAGTTGTCAGTTTTTGGATTGCTGTTATCGGAATAACTTTATCAGCAATTCAGCAAGATATGGGTTCATTTTTGCGAGCTTTAGGGCTAATAATACCTCTGTCTGTAGCAATACTATCTTACATTCATCACATTTTATTTTTCGATAAATCCCAGACCCCTTACACTCGGTGGTTGCCTAGTCCCAGGAGTTTGTGGGAAGGTTTGTACGCCCCATTTGTGGCACTGTTATCTGTGATAATGGTTGTAGTTTTGCTGTTGCCATTTTTCCCGATTGTTTCAAGCTGCAACTACGGAGCAGAATTTGAATTGGCAAGTTGTGTTGGATCTTACCAATCAGAGGTATCTAATTATCTATCTACTCTTGCTGAAGTTTCGGCAGTGATTTGGGTAGTTACAGCGGCATATCTTTACCAAATAGATTACCTGATTCGCAACAACTTTTCTCTAAAAACACTGGCGGAATTATTTTTACTGGGATTTGTAACTTTTGTGGCGGTTTCAGGGGTTTCGCTGCTTTCTAAAAATCCCGAGGTGAGGCAGGCTATAAAATTACCTGCACCGACAAAGAATGTACCGAATTTGGTGACTTCTGAACAAACACCTGCTTTGCCAACTGTACCGATATCCAAACCATTACCTCCGACTTCTCCAACAATTAAATCTGACTCTTTTGGGGATGCAGTCAATAAAGCAACAAATGCAGCAAATCTTGCTCAATCGGCTCAATCTGAGACGCAGTTGCTCGCAGTAGTCACTGAGTGGCAAAATGCTATAGCCCTGATGAAATCAGTACCACCTTCGAGTTCCAATTATGATGTCGCCCAAAATAGAGTTGTACAGTACCAGCAGAATGTAGTTGCTATTAAGCGCAGAATCAATCGTCCTTTTCAACAGGGAATTGATGAGGCTCAAAATGCAGCTTTGTTCGCTCAAACTGCTCAAACTAAAGCTGAGTGGGAGTCCGTTGCTCGTCAGTGGGAGCAAGCGATCGTGTTTATGAAAACTGTGCCGCAGTCGAATCCCAATTATGTTGGAGCTCAGAAGAGAGTTGTTCAGTATCAGCAAAATTTAAACGCTGCACGTTTAGCAGTTAGCCGCGCTAAATAAAACAAACAAACCGGGTTCTTCACTCCTAGTTAAAGGCCGGAATCCTGTATTTTCGTAAAAACCCGGTTTCTGCCTCATCGCCCCTAACCTCTCTAATCTTAAATCCGCAGTTGCCAAAGTTTAATAGTACCGTTATCCCCGCCGCTGACGAGAGTTTCGCCCAAAAGCCCGATCGCCACCGCAGACACAGGGCTAGAATGTCCATCTAAAGTGTGCAGCAATTCGCCGCGAAGATTCCACAGTCTAACAGTACCGTCAAAACACCCCACTGCAAAGTATTTCCCATCAGGGCTAATTGCGGCCGCAGAAGTGATGCGAATTCCTGTATGCAGCGAATGCAATAATTCGCCTGTTTGCAAATTCCACAGTTTGATAGTTTGGCCACCATGATTGACAAGAATTTGGCTATCGGAAGAAATCGCTACATAATTTTCGCTGCCAAATGTTCGTTTCACTTCGCCTCCCGGCAGTTCCCACAAAGTGACTGTGGCGCGACAGAAACCGCTGGCTGCATTGAGGCCGCTGGCTACTAGCATTTTGCCGTTGGGACTCAGGGCGATCGCACTAATGTCATCCCCTTGATAGCCTTCCAAAACTTGCAGCAGTTGGCCGCTGTTGAGGTGCAGAAGCTTGATTGTGCCACGGGTGGTGCCGATGCCAAAATTTGCCAGTCGGGGCTGACAGCGACGGATTCGTAGCGGTGCACGTCTGCCAAACGCTTCAGCAGTTCGCCGTTTTGCAGGTTCCAGAGTTTGACTGTGCCCGCGCGCGATCGTGTCAGCAGCGTTTTGCTGGCGGGACTGAAAGCAACTAGCAACACGGGTGTTGAATGTCCGAAAATCGTCTGCTGCAGTTCCCCGCTGTGCAAACTCCAAATTTTCACGGTACTGTCGTCAGATCCCGTTGCCAGTAATTGTCCGTCGGGACTGATAGCCGTAGACAAAATCCTGTCTGAATGGTGGAGAGTGGCTTTTAATATGGCGCCCGTTGAGGTTTTTGGCTGCGTTTTATAGCCGGCTAGTTCCAGCCAGTCGATCGCATCTCTCCAATTTTTGAGATCATTTCGGGGCCGATTTGTCAATAATTCTATGTATCGGTACAAAGTTTTTGACAAATCAACTTCGACACCTTTGATTTGTTTGTTGAGAAAAACCGCAATTTCCGCTGGGCTGTAGCCGCACAGTAAGCCACAGAGATGCCGCTTTTCTACGGGTGTCAGCCCTCTTCTGCTGTGGGGGGCGAATTCTTGTTTGGCATTTGCCAAGCCGGTGTAAAGCTTTTGGATGTCCCAGCCGTTGCTTGCCGGTGCAAATGGTTCTTCGGGTCGATCGAGGGTAGAGGGTGTCATTTGCGGCAGTCGCGATCGAGTTCCTAGTCAAATTCCTAACCAAAATCCTAACATTGGCTGTGCGCGATCGAACTGTTGTCACCGCTAATCTATTTTTAACACAGCCAACAGGGGAATGAGTTTCAGGTTGAAAGTTCGCCTAAATCCTTACCTTTACAGTTTGCCAAACAACCATACATCAATTTGATGCAACTCTTGTGGGGTGGGCAGGAGAACCCGCCATCAAAATACAATTATGACTTTTATGAACTTAATCTAATGAATTTATGAATTGACCTTAAAAGAAATTTGTTGAAGAATTGTAGTTAAGAGCTTTTCTGTACCTTTACAGTTTGCCAAACAACCATACATCAACCGGAGAGATAGAAAATGTCTGGAATTGCGATCGCCTTATTTTTCGTCCTAGGTTTAGTTTTAAGTCTTGTTGGCTATTTTTGGGGATTAGTTCAAGCTTTGGGAGAGGAAACTATTTGGGGAGTGCTTTACTTGCTTGTCCCCTTGGCATCATTGGTTTTTTATATCAAAAATTGGAGCAATAAAAAAATCCGAAAAACATTCTTAATTCAATGTGCTGGATTGCTAATGTTTGTATTGGGAGGCATTACTACTTCAGTATTTTATGGCAAAAATTTTGTAAAAATTTCTGACTCGGGGCCTAATGTAGAGCAGAGGTCTAACAAGCAATCGCTCTCTTCTTTTCCTTCGGATTTTAACACTTCTCCATCACCAATTCAACAGCAATCTCCTGATATCTATGGAACACCAGGTGCTGAGCCTAATTTGGGTACTGTTGGCGGTCAACAATATGACTTCAATAAATCGATCCTGCTTGGGAAATTAGCCTACAAGAACGGAGACTATCAAACAGCTTTAATCAATTTTAACAGATCTGTACAAGCAAATCCCGGCGATGCTGAGGCCCTCAAGGGGGTAGAGGATGCCAAAAAAGCGATGGCCCAAGCAAAGACAAAATAATCCACAGCTTAAAAAATTACGGTTCTTTATCAGTCTAAGTCTGCCTGGGCAGACTTAAACAATTATCCTTGAACATTCACTTGAAAGTGATTAAACATAAAATCATGAGACAGAGATCAGACAAGCTCGAATTCCAAGAAATGTTCGCATTTTGGATACAGCTATTAGTTGGGGGGAGTTTTTTAGTAATCGGTTTGTCTATTGGTTGGTCTTCAGGCGATTTTTTCGTTTATTTATTTGCTGTCGTTGGTTTCCTTTTGGTGATATTTGTAGAGATTGAGACAATTACATTTGATAAAAATCTCGGTCATCTGACTATCAAGCGGCATAAACCACTCATTGCCAAAACGAAACTTATCAAACACCTGCTTCAAGATATTTCAGGCGTGGAGATACAGGAGATGTCAGGTAGTGAGAGTAATACCTATCGTGTCTGTCTGGTGTTGGAGTCAGGAAAGCGACGTGTTCCTCTAACTTCTTCTTTTAGCACTGGTTTGGGAGACAAGCGCAAAAAAGCCGAAGTCATTGCGACATTTTTGGATGTCAAAAATTACGGTAGTGACGGCTTTCCCAGCCAACAAATTTTTAGCGAAGAACTTAAATGGGAGACTATAGACGAGGAGATTGTCCACTGGGAAACTGCAATCAAAAGTGACCCTAATGATGCTCATGGTCACATGAGATTGGGATTAGCTTTGATTAGCCAAGACAAAACAAAAAATAAAGAACAAGCAATGGGCTATTTAAAACAGGCGGAGGCTCTTTTCAAAAGTCAAGGCTATGACGAGGAAGCAATGCAGGCGGCTCAACTTTACGGCGTGGCTTATGGGGGAATGCTGGGATAGTGACGTTCAGATTATCAGGATTTACGCACTCCGACTAAAGAAACCGGGTTTTTTTACCAAAATACTTAGTTGTAACCCGCAGATTCGGTAAAAAACCCGGTTTCTGGGCCTCCATCTAAGTCCTAATTATCCGACATCTAAACTTTACAGCCAAGTTTAATGTAACTCTTGTGGGGTGGGCATCCTGCCCGCCCTAAAAACCCAATTATGACTTTTATGAACTTAATTAATGAATTTATGAATTGACCTGAAAAGAAAACTGTTTAACAATTGTAGTTAAAAGCTTTTCTAGACAACTCATAGAACAACTAAAGTTCTTAATCTAAATTCTCAATCAATTACACGGGAGCTAATACCTAACATGAAAGTTATTAAAAAAACCGAACATCTTCTAAAGCTTAATAATTTAGGAGAAATGATTTATAGTGCGATATCTCCTACCATATGGGTGACGGGATTTTCAGGAATACCTTTGTTTATGATACTCTTCATTATCGCATCTTCGGGAGTGGAAAGACTTTCCTGCAAAAAAATGGACCCAAAAAGCGCAAATTGCGAACTCAGGAGGTCAACTTTTATGGGATTTAATAAAGGCGAAGTAACCTCAATAGAGCAAGTCCGGGGAGCTAAATTTGAGACAAGCAAGACTACCGATAGTGATGGCAATCCCATGACTGTGAGCAATGTATTTTTGGTAAGCTGTTGTACCTTTAAATAGGGTATAATAAAAAATGAGTTTAGTCAATCTCTACAAAAATGCCAGCTAAAAA
>NZ_JAUBPS010000020.1:12815-96018 GCF_036700865.1 Microcoleus sp. S13C4 | reverse complement strand
CAAACTATTAACGGTTTCTCTGTCATGCCGTTGCTAGCAGGAAGTCCGGCAATTGATAAAGGTATTGCTGCTGGCGCGCCGGCTGCGGATCAGCGCGGCGTGAGTCGCCCTCAAGATGGTGATGGTAACGGAAGTGCGATCGTCGATATCGGCGCTTTTGAATTCACTACACTCACGCCAACTCCGACGCCCGCGCCGACTCTTACTGGTTCTTTGGGCCAAACCAATAACTACAGCAGTGTCAATGACCTGATCGCACAATGGCCGAATGCCGCTCAGAATCAAGGCATCAAACTGTCTGGGATAGCCTTTGATGGCTTTGAAACTGACTACCTTAACCCGAATGTCATCAGCAATCTCACCTTAGCAACGAACGAAAACCCTAAAAGCTGGTTGAGCTACGGCAGTATCGGCGGTATTGGTGTCCCATCCTCTTATGATGGTTGGTTCACCGACGCCAGGAAAATTCGGGCGGAAATCAACCATAACCCCAATACCAATCAATCTCAGGCGCTGAAGGTGAAATGGGCAGATAACCAAGACATCACTAGCACAATGATCGACCTCGCTGGATTGACCCCCAAAACAAGCCCTGATTTGGGCGATCAAGGCAATGAAGTTGCTTTCCTGCAAATCTTTAATAATGGGGTTCTGGTACCGGCCACCAAATTTACGGTCGCTCGCCTCAACGCTCCGAGCGCTCCAAAACCCATTACTGTGTCTTCAGATGGAGTGACTTTCATTGGCGATCGCACCGATGGCAATTTTAAATTCCAGATAGTAGGAGACTCCCTGAGCGGCGCTACTTTTGACGAACTGCGGTTCTCCACCAAAGCCTACGATAGCCCCACCGCTGCCTACGTCGCCACCTCCTTCAAAAACGATGGTTCCGACTACGTAGTGCGGAACATTGAATATCAAGGGATTTCTACTGCTGTGCCTCCGACTTTCTTCTCTTACGGTTCGTCTCCTGATCCTATTATTGATGGTGGTTCTGGAGTTGTTACGATTAATCGGACTGGCAATACTTCGGTTTCGGCTTCGGTGGACTATTTGATTGTTGCCCCTAGTGGTGGTCAACCTGTGAACAACGTAGACTACAACATTAGTCCATCTGCTGTGAATCCTTCGTCCGGCACGGTGAACTTTAATCCCGGTCAAACTAGCGTTAGTCTGACGATTAACAATCTTCCTGGTTTGACTGGTGGGGTGGTGAATTTGGGCTTTGGCCCAGGTTCGATCAGCGCTCCGGCATCTGCTGCAATTACTCTGCTTTAAGGCTGTTAGTAGGGCGAGGAATCCTTGCTCTACTAATATGTCCCGCAAGTAGTTAAATGCTTTGGTAGTGATCCACAGTAATGGTTTAATATTAAATCCACATAAATTTCCGAGGTAAAAGTATGGAATGTCCTAATTGTCAAAGGGATTTTTTTATTAAAAATGGAAAGACTTCTTACGGGAAACAGTGATTTAAATGTAAAACTTGTAGTAGTCAGTCAGATTGAAAATTCTCAATATAAGCAGCTTTCACTCCTATACTAAATCCTTAATTGAGCGGCTGATTTTAGAAAAACTTTCTGGAGCCGGAATTGCTAGAGCTACGGGGGTATCCATTCGATGATCCAGAGTTATGTAAATAAAAATATGCCGAAATTTCGGGGGCAATTGTGGTGATGAAAAAACCGAAAGGTTCCTTGACTTTACAGCTAGATGAAATGTGGCCATTTGTCAAAAACAAGCGAAAAAAGCAATTTCTCTAGATACCTTTAGATCAAAATACCCGTAAAATTGTTGGAATTTATATTGGAGACAGCTCAAAAAAGTCTGCGGAAGAACTCTAGAAATCTTTACCTCCTGTCTATAGACAATGTGCTGTTGGTTATACTGATTTTTGGGAATCTTATTCAGAACTGCTACCTTTTAAAAGACATCTACCTGTAGGTAAAGAAGCGGGAAAAACCAGTTATATTGAAAGATTTAATAATACTTTACGGCAGCGAATTTCTCGTTTGGTTCGTAAAACCTTGTCTTTCTCAAAAAAACTGCTCTCACCATATTGGGGCAATTTTTAACTTTGTACATCTCTATAATTCTTGCATCAGAAAACGATATCATTACTGTGTCTGACTACCAAAAATTATTTCATGTGGGGTGAGCGTCTCGCCCGCCCAAAAATACAATTTAGTTGCGAGACAACTTGTTTTGTGCACGACAATCTCGCAACCACAAACGAATCGCCTCAGCAATTTCGCTTTTCTCCCCCTCGCCCCGCAACAACGGACGAACATCTGCCGCATTACCAAACCTAGAAACAATTTTTACTAATTCCCACCCGTTCTCGGTTTTAGTTAAAAACAGCCAATGATATTGCTGAATTTCAACTCGTTTATCCCCGCGATACTGCCGTTCCAAAGTAGTAATGAAAACTTGACTAGCATTTTCAGGAAGTGCATCTTCAAAATTCAAAGGTAACGGTTCAAACTCCGGGCGGCCGGCTAAAATTATTTGAGGCAGCGCGTAACCGGGCGGCGTGTTAGTGTTAGGAGAAAAGTGCGATCGCACAATTACGCGGTTAGCATAACTAGGCAAATCTTGCAACAGGCGATCGACCAAAGTTTCTAAATCAGCCGGACAGGGCGATCGCGCTAACAAATCATACCGACTCGCATTTACACTGCTAGCATGATTTGTCACAAAATTAACAGCAATAGTCGGAGTTTCAACCCCAGATATTAACAGATAAACACAGATGAACGCTGAGGAAATTTTATCTGTGTTCATCTGTATTTACCTGCGGTTTAAAAAACATTCATATTGTTATTCAATCTCTTCACAAATACGCGCAAAAGCCGCCACCGGATCATCCGCAGCAGTAATCGGCCGCCCAATCACCAGATAATCCGCACCAGCTTTCAAAGCGGCCTTTGGAGTCATCGATCGTTTTTGATCGCCTCCATCGGCCCATTTCGGACGCACACCGGGACAAACTAACAGAAAATCATCCCCGCAACTCATCCGCAACTGTTCCACCTCTTGCGGAGAACAAACAGCACCAGCTAAACCCGTTTCCTTAGCCAACAATGCCATGTGCAAAGCATATTCTGGCAACTCCAAAGGTATTTTCAACTCAAAAGCCAACTGTCGCGAATTCAAACTCGTCAACAGAGTAATTGCAATCAACTTAGGACTTGGTTTATCCACAGCCGCCGCCCCTTCAGTCAAAGCCAACTGTGCCGCTTTCAAAGCATCTTTACCACAAGTAGAATGGATCGTCAATAAATCCACATTGTACTTAGCAGCCGCCCGACAAGCACCAGCCACAGTATTCGGGATATCGTGAAACTTCAAATCCAGAAAAATCCGCTTTTCCCGCTGTTTTAAAATTTCCAAAATTCCCGGGCCGGAGCTCACAAACAGTTCTAAACCGACTTTCCAGAAAGATACATCAGGCAGTTTGTCCAGAAGTGCGATCGCCTCTTCTTGACTCGAAACATCCAAAGCAACAATAATTCGATTATCAGCGTTCATCAGCGTTCATCTTCAGTATTCATCTGCGGTAAAAAAAGAGATTCAAGACACCAATCGCACAAACTTATTTTTCCCAACCTGCAAAATCTTACCGCATAAATCAGCAGGTGATTCAAAAGTAAGATTAACATCAGAAACCCGATCGCCCTCCAACTTCACCCCGCCGCCCTGCATCAACTTCCGCGCATCACCGCTGCTTTTACAAAGCCCGCTAGCACTGAGAATATAAAACAACTTAGCCGGAAACTGCACACTTGCCAAAGAAAACTCCGCCACAGCATCAGCTTGTCCAGCAGCACCTTTAACCAGCGCCATTGCATCTTGTTGTGCGCGATCGGCTGCTTCCTTCCCTCGATACTGGCGCACCACATCCACAGCCAAAAGTTTCTGTTTTTCTCGCGGATTTTCTGGCAATTCATCAAGCGGCAAATCTGTCAATAGTTCAAAATATTGGGTGATCGAACTATCAGCAATTTTCTCCAACTTAGAATACATCGTCAGCGGGTCTTCCGACAAACCGACATAATTATTCAAAGACTTCGACATCTTCTGCACGCCGTCAGTCCCGATTAAAATCGGCATCAGCAAACCAAACTGCGGTTTCATCCCAAAATGGCGCTGCAAATCTCTCCCCACCGCAATATTAAACTTTTGGTCACTTCCCCCCAACTCAACATCAGCTTCCAAAGCCACCGAATCGTAACCCTGCATTAGTGGATACAGAAACTCGTGCAGGAAAATCGCATTTTCCTGCTGCATCCTGTTATCAAATCCCTCTTTAGCGAGCATCTGCTGCACCGTCATCGTGCCTAGCAGTTCCAAAATCTTCGCTAAGTCCAATTTCGACAACCACTCGGAGTTGTAGCGAATTTCCAAACGTCCGGGCGTGTCAAAATCTAGAATCGGACGCACTTGGTCTAAATATGTCTTGGCATTTTCCGCCACTTGTTCGGCCGTCAACTGGCTACGCATCTCCGACTTCCCGGTCGGATCGCCAATTCTTGCGGTAAAATCTCCGATCAGCAGTACGGCTGTGTGACCGGCATCCTGAAAAGCTCGCAGCTTGCGGACGCAAATGCTGTGTCCCAAGTGAATGTCACTCCCTGTCGGGTCAATTCCCAGTTTGACGCGCAACGGTCGATCGACTTTTGCCAGGAGTTGGGCTAAATTTTCGTCAGGGTTGCTAGAATCAGGTCGATCGGGAAAAATCTCGCTGACGCCGCGGTAAAGCGCTGAAAGGTTAGGAGTTATCATCGGGGAGCGATCGTCCATCATATTTTGCCAAAGTGCAGCAGAATTAGTTACACTCACTGGTTGACGCATAAAAACATAACTATCAAGCTACTATAATCCCAAAGCTGACCGGCTTTCATTAGCTGACAGTCTTTAGGGTTCGCATCTAAAATTAAAAGTCTTAAACCCCAAATCGAGTGAGGAAGTGAAATCCACGTGTCAACCAACGCAGTCCGCAATAACACGGAAAACTCAGCCCCCGTATTCGAGTTTGTTCAGTCAGTCAGTAAAGTGACCGCCGGAACCATACTCAGCATGACAATGCTTGCCAGTTCCGTAGTCGCTGGCGGACTGGTTGGCTTAGCGATCAGCTTCCGGAATTTGCCAGATGTTCGGATCTTGCAAACCTACTCTCCTACAGAAACTACCCACATTTACGACATCAACGGCAAGCCCCTAGCCAGCATCCACGACGAAGCCAACCGGGATGTCGTACCCCTTGACCAAATCTCCCCGAACCTGAAACGAGCTGTTCTGGCGATCGAAGATAGCAACTTCTTCACCCACAAAGGTATCAACCCTGGCGGGATAGCCCGAGCTCTCTTAGTCAACCTAGAGAAAGGTAGAACCGTTGAAGGCGGATCGACTCTGACTATGCAGCTAGTCAAGAACCTGTTTCTTTCTCCCCAGTCAAAATTTAGTCGCAAGGTAGCTGAAGCGGTAATGTCTATCCGCTTGGAGCAAATTCTCCACAAAGACCAAATTCTGCAACTATACCTGAATCAAATTTACTTAGGTCACAACTTGTACGGGGTAGAGACAGCCTCTCGAAGCTATTTCAACAAGTCAGCAAGTAATTTGACTCTTGCAGAAGCAGCGATGCTGGCCGGCTTAATTTCTGCCCCCGAAGAATACAGTCCTTTCGTCAATTACAAGTTGGCAAAAGAGCGGCAAATCACCGTTTTAAGCCGCATGAAGGAACTCAAATGGATTACGCCGGCCCAAGAGACTGCAGCCCGAGGGGAAAAAATTAAGCTAGGCAAAATTACCTCTTTTGGCGGCTCTCAAGTTCCTTATGTAACACAAGCCGTAGTCCAGGAACTAACGAGGCGTTTCGGGCGAGATGCCGTGGTTAAGGGAGGAATGCGCGTTCAAACCACGATCGACCTCAAAATGCAGCGCATAGCCGAAGAAACCGTCAAAGCGTGGCACGACAGGCTTTACTACCAAGGGCTGTTTTACGATCGCGAGGAAGGTCAAATTGCCCTAGCAGCCGTCGATCCCCGCACCCACTTCGTCAAAGCAATGGTTGGCGGCGTCGATTACGAAAAGAGTCAGTTCAACCGCGCCATTCAAGCACGCCGCCAGCCCGGATCTTCTTTTAAGCCTTTTATCTACTACGCTGCCTTTGCTAGTGGCAAATACACCCCGGATTCAGTTGTCTACGACTCCCCTGTCGGCTACCGCGACGGCGACGGCTACTACTACCCTCAAAACTACGGCGGCGGCTTCTCCGGTGCCGTCACCATCCGCAGAGCTTTGGAATCATCTCTGAACATTCCCGCCATCAAGCTTGGGCAAGAAGTGGGATTGAATAAAGTGATTGAGATT
The DNA here is from genome assembly GCF_036700865.1 of Microcoleus sp. S13C4. NCBI lineage: Bacteria > Bacillati > Cyanobacteriota > Cyanophyceae > Oscillatoriales > Microcoleaceae > Microcoleus > Microcoleus sp. S13C4. The sequence continues at coordinate 89,646 of NZ_JAUBPS010000020.1, read as the reverse complement.
TGCCGCGTACTCGGCATCAGAAGTCCGATGGAACCCGTGATTTCTTTGCCTTTAGGTGCCGTTGACCTAACTCCTTTAGAAATGGCCGGAGCTTTTGCTACCTTCGCCAACAACGGCTGGCATTCTGACACCACGTTTATCGTGCAAGTCACTGACAGCAGCGGCAACGTCTTGCTCGACAATACGCCCAAACCCAAATTAGTTCTCAATTCCTGGGCGGCGGCATCTGTCAATAGCGCCCTGCAAGGGGTAATTAACAACGGAACAGCAAGGGCGGCTCAACTTGGGCGGCCGGCTGCTGGAAAAACTGGTACAACTTCCTCAGAACGGGATATCTGGTTTGTGGGTTACGTGCCACAGTTGTCTGTGGCTGTTTGGATGGGCAACGACAATTACAGACCGATGAGCTACGGTGCTACTGGCGGTACTATTGTCGCCCCTGTTTGGCGTGATTTTATGAGCCAAGCTTTGGAAGGCGTTCCCGCAGAAAATTTCAAACCTGCTTCATCTTTTGAGCGGCCTTAATTAGTCAGTTGACTGTTGACTGTTGACTGTTGACTGTTGACTGGAAAGCAGTTGTCAGTTGGTGTTGGGGAGTTGTTGATAATTACCAATTACCAATTACTTCAACATCTGACCTTAAGATTGTTTTTCTAGCTCAGATTTCATCCGCTCCAGCGTTGAGTTCATTTGCTCAAACATCTGCTGGGGCGTGATGCCAAATTGATTGAGCTGTGTTTTTAACTGCTCTACAGTCATCTGAGCCATGAAGTCCTCAGACAGCTCGAAGCGCTTCATAAAAATACGGTAGCGCTCCATCATTGATTCCATCTGAGCGATGAACATTTTCTTGCCTTCGCGATCGAATTTGCCGTAATTGCCACCTAGTTTGATGAGAGATTGATAGTCTTCAAACAACAGCTTGGCTTCTTGCTGAACAATTTCTGAATCAAAAAATCCCATAGCTTTCCTAATTTTTTAATATTCTACTAATTTTGATCTAGGCGAGAAATCCCGATGCTTTTTGTACTATTTTATCAGTTGCCGGAGGAAGTCCCTACCCCTCTAGGTACAAGAATAAGTAGAAATTTCCGTACAGCAGAGGCATCGGGCATCGGGCTTGCGATGACAACAGTCAACTGTCAACAATCAACTGTCAACAGTCAACTGTCAACAGTCAACTGACTTCAAACTTCCCCGATGCGTTCTAGAGGCCAAAACCGCACTACAGCGCGGCCGATGATATTCTGCTTAGGTAAAAATCCCCACCTGCTGGAGTCGTTGCTGTTGTTCCGGTTGTCTCCCATCACAAAGTATTCATTTTCTGGGACGCGATAAGGCCCCCACTGGTATTTAGGAGGTTCGGCAATATATTTTTCGACGAGGGGTTTGTCGTTGAGATAAACTAAACCTTTTTTAACGGCGACGGTTTGACCCGGTAAGCCAATTACCCGCTTGATGAATGCTTGGTCTTGGGTAAAGCCTTCTTCTTGCAACTTTTCTGGGGGAGTAAATACTACGATGTCGCCAGTTTTTGGAGGTTCGAGGTAGTAGGAGATTTTTTCGACTACGACGCGATCGCCCACGTGCAAAGTTGGTACCATAGAATCTGAGGGTATATAGCGCGGTTCTGCGACCCACGCTCGAATAACTATGGCTAAACTCAAAGCAATAATCACTATCTGAAGATTTTCTCGCTGTGACTTCCACGCCTTCTGCCACCAGGTTTCAGGCGGATTTTCTGCTACTTTTGTACCCAAATTATTTTTTTCAGATGTCATGAAAGTCCTCCGATATAGTTGCCACTAATTATCTAATTAAGCCCATCAGCATTTAAATTGCATCTCAAGAAATAATCAAACCCTGAGCAGGCTGGACACGCGAACCCGCCCAAAATATACAATTTAAAGGCAGGTGCGATTCGTTTAGTTGATACCCGAAAGGGAGGATGACTAGCAGCGATATGGTAAACCCATCAGGGTTAGAGTTCGCACTTTAATCCCCCGTCGCCGATAACTTACTACTCATGCAGGTGAGAAAACCTAGTCGAGCATCTAGCTAAGACAACTAGGGGAAAAACGGGAAAGATGGAGGTGCAAACCAACATCATCATAACCAAAATCCAAAATAAATCAAGTCCTGACATCATGGTGCGTGATTGAAAGCACACAGAACAGAGAGCCAAAGTTAAGTCTGGTTTCCCCTACATGAAGATTGACAACCTTTACGTAAAGCGGGGGTGAACGCGGGCAATCGGGAGAGCTGAATACCGATACCGCCAGCAAAAATCCTCTAACCTAATCATTACGAAAGTAATGAAGTCATGCAGGGTAAACGCATCTTAACTTCAACCCAAAATAGGCTACAGTTATACCCGACTCATTTTTTCTGTAGTTTATTGTAGTTGATGCGTGTTATCAATTGCAAGAGGTTTTAGTAAAACTGTAACTTCGCAACAAAAACAAATAGGTTCATTGCTTTCACAGGGCGAACGCCTCTAAATTTTATGTTAACAGAATATGGTATATTGGAGAATAACTCTTGACTACCTAAAAACATTTAATTAGAGTTTACCATTATGAAACTTCAACCTAAAATCACCATTGATGACCATTTTCTGAAGGAGAATATCTAAGAAGTGAGCGGACGAAACCTCATCAATTAATTGATATTATCACCATCTCAATCTGTGCCGTGATTTGCGGTGCTGATACATGGGTGGATATCGAAACTTACGGTCGAGCTAAATATATAGCAAGTCTATTTGAGTCATGAATGTAGACCAACCTGAAACGCTTGTGATGATTGAATAGATTGTTTACAAATCAAATGGTTTTGCTATAAATGGTTGCGGAACTAATTGGGCACTCATCTAGTGGCTCCTAAACATTGAATGGTGTTTTGGTTCTGTCAGTCGATTTTAGCTTTTAGATTTTAGATTGACTCCACAGATTAATTGGGGAGCTGAAACTAGGGTCTAAGATTTTTATATCTCCACCATTTAAGTCGGGGATTGTATCCATTTTGGGGCGGGGTTCTTCAATATATGCAAGTTCTATAAATCTCAGAGCAACTATTGATTAAAGTTTTGTAGGTTTCGGGTGCTCAAGGCTAAGAAGAAAATACTCTATCTTGCAGTACACGAATCGAAACCTACATTTATGCAACCGAAAGTCAGGAAGCAAAGCCTCAAAAAACGCTCCACAAAAATACTATCAAATTATCCCCCAACAACACGCGATGATTGCCAACAAACGGGGAGATTTTCCGCACGCTTGCGGTGACATCTAGTGCTGGACGGAAAACCAATGAACAACAGATGCTGCGATTGCTTTCTGTCGCAGCGCGAAAGCTAACGCTTAAGAGTGAGCAATGACATATTTATGTCATTGATGCGTCCTGGAATGACATCGGAATGACATCGAGCGGGCCCTCGTCCCCGCTGAGGAGCCAAATCAGACGCATTGAAATCAAAGCATCGAAATTAGCGCTTCTGACCCCATTCTCCCGCTTATTCTACAGTCTGAGAAACGGGGCGACAGCCCGACAATATCGAGTGCAAATTGACGACGTTTCCGATTACTGCGATCGCAGGTGCTGCAAATCCGGCTGCCTCAACTTGCTCTACAATGCTACCCAAAGTCGCGATCAATTCTTCTTGTTCCGGCCGCGTTCCCCAGCGTACTAATGCTATAGGCGTTTCTGCACTCAATTGGGCTGCTGTTAACTGGCCGATAATGTAAGGCAAATTGTGGATTCCCATGTATACTACAATGGTTTCGGAGCCACGGGCGATCGCCTGCCAATTTACCTCCGGCCGATATTTTCCTGCTGATTCGTGACCTGTGACAAAGGTGACAGAGGAACTGTACGATCGATGTGTTAAAGGAATTCCCGCATAAGCAGGGGCCGCAATCCCAGAAGTTACGCCGGGGACGACTTCTACCGACACTCCAGCTTTTACCAACTCTTCCATTTCTTCGCCGCCGCGACCGAAGATAAATGGATCGCCGCCTTTGAGACGAACTACGATCGCATTATCTCCAGCTTTTTCTATCATTAACTGAGTTGTTTCATCTTGCATTAACGAGTGACGGCCTTTGCGTTTTCCGGCATCAATTCGTTCTGCTTGGGGGTTGATTGCTGCCAAAATTTGAGGGCTGACTAAAGCGTCATAAATCACCACATCCGCACACTCTAACAGAGCTTTTCCCTTCAAGGTCATCAAGCCCGGATCTCCAGGCCCCGCACCTACTAAATACACTTTTCCTAAAGACATTTTTCTTGCTTCCTTTACCTCTTCTTTGCCTCTGCGGTTCATTTTTGAATTAAATTCCCAATTAAGTCTGCTAATTGTACACTTGCGCCTAGAGGATTTGCGAGATGAAGTTCCGCCTCGGGAAATTGCTGCTTTAGCTGTGCGACAGTTTTGGCGATCGCATCTGTAATTCCTCCATTAAATAAGAAGTATGGCACAATCCCTATTTGCTGCTGTCCACCACGAACCAAACTGTCAATTTGCTCTTCCAAACTCGGCTTTACCGACCAATAAGCTGTCTGGGCACCGAGTTTGCTGGCGATTTGCTCAACAATCGAGTTACCTCCGGGGCGACGGCTGCCGTGAGATAATAAAATCCATTTTGGCAATAGCAAATTGGGGAGAAAAGTCACCTCTTGCATCTGACTTTTTACCAATTGTGTTAAGCCTGCTTCCTGGGAACCTAAATGCGGGCGCAATTCAATTTTTAGCTTGTCACCAAAAGTTTTTTGGGCAATTTCCACCTCTGCCGGTATGTCTTCGGCGACGTGAACTCCCGGCAATAAAAATACAGGCAGGATTTGCAATTTTGTCAGTCCCAGCGACAGGGTACGATCGCCAAAACTGCAAATTTGTTCGTGCAGCGGTGCGGGCCCGAGTTCTAAGGTGGCAGTTGCTACTGCGGGGAACGAGTCAGCCAAATTTTGAGACAGCAGTTGACCTAGGTTTTCCAAAGCTAGTTGGGGTCTGGGGTCGCGGCTGCCGTGAGATACTAATAAATAGGTCGATCGCAATTTCAATATGGATTGGATGTTAATATTCGATCCGGATCTCAAATAATTATAACACCGTAGGGCGCCTGACTTAAAAAATACTCAACACAAAACTCCGATATCCTAGGGTGCGTGACTGGAAAATTACTCAACACAGGGCTTAAATCTTCTAAGCCGCCCACCTTACAAAAGAAGGTGGGCGGCTTAAAGATTACTTAAAACAGGGCTTAAATCTTCTAAGCCACACACGCTAAACAACTCTCAAATTAACCTTTAGGAGCGGGATCTGCAATGTATTGGAAAGTAGGTTCCGAGTTCCAAGGGCCGCGTTCATCCTTGCCATTTGTGGACAAGTTAAAGTAGAGATCCACAGTGGAATCTGGCGGAATATTGCCGAACATCGGATCGGTGAGTTTGCCCAGCGATTCCAGAGCTTTCATGAACATTTCAGTGTGAGAAATTTCGCGAGTCAACAGAAACTGCAGGGTCTTTTTCGTTCCCATATCCGGTGCTAGTTTAATTAACTCTTCGTAGGTTTGGCGAGCTCCTGCTTCCGCACCAATATTAGCGCGCAAATCGCGCACTACATCGCCACCTTCGTTAACATAAGCACCTGTCCAAGCTTGACCTTGGCTATCCAGCAAGTGCGGGCCTACACCGCGCACCGCAAACAAAGTGCTTTTGTAAGCTTCTGTTTGGTCAACGTTTTTGGTGTGAATTTCGATGAGTTTACCAACCATTTCTAAGTGGCTGAATTCTTCTATTGCAATATCTTGGAGCATATCCTTAATCCCTGCATCTTCACAGTGAAAGGACTGCACCCAGTATTGCAGAGCTGCTGTCAGTTCTCCGGTTGCTCCACCAAACTGTTCTAGCAGCAATTGGGCAAAACGGGGGTTGGCTTCGTCTACTGTCACCGCAGCCATTAATTGTTTTTTGTGAAAAAACATGGATCGATACCTCTTTTTAGTTCGGTTGTTAAAGTCTGAAGGATTGCAGACTTTATCTGTGTTCGCCTTCAGAATCCATTGTGCGACAAGCGATCGCACCGAGCCTCGGTCGATGGATACATCTATCGCGACAAGTTTCTCTGCTTTCAGGTAGAGTTTAAATATGAAATTTTACTTAGTTAGTCGGTAGACCAAATTACAATTTAGAAGCTGCATTATTGTCGCACTCGGTTAATTTTGCAGACAGGGCATCAAGATGCCGCAGCCACTGAATGCCACCAACCCAACTGCGAGAGGGGAGGTGTCCGATTGGTGCTTGCTGACTAAATTTAATCTGCCCTAAAGTAGTAGTAGAATTGTATGTTTGCCAATTGACCCGATCGCAAAATCTGATATAGTCTCCCTTAACGCTTTCATAAATCTGCTTTTGGACGCTGAAGCCAAACCGACCTTGACTGTAGTGCAACCAAAGGCGATCGACTGTTTGCAAATCTTCGCAGGGGATCTGGTAAATTTGGCTTATTTCTAGCTGAGTTCCCGGTGCCTGGGAAAGAGATTGACACATCAAGCCCCAAGTTTCGCGATCGGCTTCTTTCCACTTTTTGTTAGACAAAAAATCGCGCAGTTGGGTATAATCAACTCCCCGTGCAGAAATTAGGGTGGGAGCTAAATTTGAAGTATTTGAAGTAACAGATAAGGACAAATTTTCTGCCGAATTGGGGACGGCATTGGTGGGTAAAATTGGACAATCAGGAGTTTGTAGGGCGCTGATATCGGTTGAGTTGTCGCTATGGCCGAGAGCAGGAGCGATCGGTTTTTGGGGCGAAAGCAAATTTTGATGACGAATATCTAAAGCTGCTTGGATATCTTGCAAAACTTCCGCAGCAAAACTGTACCGCTGATTGAGATGAGTTTGCAGCAATTTATCTAAAATTTCGCCTAAATCGTCGCTAATACTCGTGGCTTTGGGGAGAAACTCGCGCCACCACCAGCGCTCGTTGTTGCAGTCGTACATATCCAAGGGAGGAACTTGCGTCATTAGGCGAATGCAAGTAACACCTAAACTGTAAAGGTCGCTAGCAGGAAATACTTTGCCGCGCATTTGTTCGGGAGCTACATAATCTTGACTGCCAATGAGCGTTGCTGGACGAAGCAAGGCTGAATCAGTCAGCAGTTTGGCAATGCCGAAATCGATCAATACGAGTTTGTTGTCTGACTGTCGGCGGATAATATTTTCGGGTTTGATGTCGCGGTGAACGACGCGCTTGTCATGGATAAATTGCAGCACCGGCAATAAGTCTTGCAGCAGTTGCCAAATTTGATTTTCATCGTAGACACTCTTGTCTAATTCTTGTTTAAGAGTCGGCCCGTCTATAAACTCTTGAACTAAATAAATATGACCTTCTTGTTCAAAGCAGGCTAATAATGTAGGGATTTGCGGGTGTTTTCCGAGTTCGTCTAAACGGACGCCTTCTTGCCGAAATAATTCAACGGCTTTGTTAAAAATTTTGGGGTCGCGGTCGTAAAAATAAAATTGCTTGACTGCACAGGGGGGTAGAGATGGGATGTCTTCATCAATTGCTAGGAAAGTTTTACCAAATCCGCCTCTACCTAAAAGTTCAATCGGGCGATATCGCTGTCTCAGCAACAGGTTAAAGCCGCAGTTTAAGCAAAATTTTGCGGTGTTGGAGTTTTGAGGATTTTGGCATTCTGGGTTGATACAGTAGCTCATATTGATTTTAGATTTTAGATTTTAGATTTTGGGTTGCGGGAAGAGTTTTTTTTAAGGAACCGCGAAGACGCGAAGCTGGGCGAGGGAAGAGAGAAGAGACAGAAGAGGAATGGTTGATAACTCATGCAGTGTGGAATAAGCTGTCCCGCTTCTTGCGTTGTATTTTTCGGGCGGGCGGGACACCCTACAAGCATTTCATCTGAGATTTTGCACCATTCTCAATCAGGCTTTTAGGCGCGGGCTAGAAGAACCCACCCTACAAGAAATTCATTCTTTGTGGAGCAGGGCATCTTGCCTGTTCTTGAGAATGGTGCAAGATGTGAGTTTTATCAAACTTGACTTTAAAATTTAGATGCCCCTGGGCTGATAAGGCTATTTTAATGCGCTGGGCCGAATCGGGACGCTGCCAAAGCGGCCGAACCCAGGCCGCATGACTGCTGGGGGCGGGATAATTGCCGATCGCGCCGACCGAAAATTGTGCTAAACTCCTACTGTGCTGGGAATTTAAGGCACAACCGATCTGTCCGGTTCAGAGACGTTCAGAAATATTTCAAAATTTTTTTGCTTTACCCCTAGACTTGTGCTGATATGTGATGTTATAGTTAGAAACGTTATGGCGAGTGTAGCCAAGTGGTTAAGGCAGTGGTTTGTGGTACCACCATTCGTGGGTTCAATTCCCATCATTCGCCCTTTTAATTCTGAACTTTTTAATTCGATCGCCTCCGGGTGGGCTTCGGCAAACCTTAATCTTTGGGATTTAGCGGTTCTGTCGGCATCATTTGTGTCAACTTAACGTTAAAAGTAGTATAGGTCTGCTGTTTGACAGTTAGGGCTCGATCCCCCCTTGATAAGGGGGGGACAAGAGCGTCATCTAAGTCCCCCTTATTAAGGGGGATTTAGGGGGATCTAGACTCAGCGAAAAACGAGATTTCTCAGGGGTTTCCGGCTGGTTATTGACACCAATTTGTCGGCACAAGTTCCGATGTGCTAATCTTAAATCCAATCTAAAATCTAAAATCAAAATATGCCGTCTTTAGTAGCAGAAGATTGGGGATATAAATTTAGTGGCGATCGCACAATTAATAAGTTTATTCGCGATGTTGAAGGGGAAGCGGCTTTAGCGAAATATTGCGATTGGGAATGCAAAGAACGTGCGGAAATGCTGATGTCGGAGATAGCTGGGAAATCTCACAATCTTTTCTACGTGCGCCGCCAAAAGGTAAATGAGAGATATTCCGAAGAAGAAATCTGGGAATTGCTGCTTGCTACGGATGGAGATGATTTTGAATTACCCCAATTGTTGCAAAAAGCCGATCGCACTTTGCGGTTGTTAGCAACGGTACGCTGTGAAGACGGAATTGGCGGTTTAAAACTGCTGGATGCTGGTTTGGTGGCGGTTCCCAGAGGGAGGAAAGATGGGTATGCTTTGCCGGTTCAGTTGCGACTTTTGGCTAACAGTAGATCGCCAATTCCTGTAAAGTCGATCGCCCGCGTCCAACAAATGCCATTTTGGGACGACAGACACATACCGACTACCGAACAGCTAAAAGTTTGGCATACTTTTTTAAATGTGGAAAAACGCATCGCGGAAGCGCGTCAATTTTGCGTGCCTTTTCGCGGTCATAATTACGGTTCAGGCTTTAAAATCGTCACTTTTGAAATTGATCGTAATTCCGCAACTATTGACGGCTATGAGGAAAATTCCTTAGAATTGGGCGACTTTCGCGAAAGGCTAAAAAAGGCGCGAAATGAAGAAATTATCCTGTTTGATTCGCCGCCTGGAAGCAGAAGCAGCCGAGATGGCGAGACATTGGGTAGCATCGCCGAAATAGACTTTGAACATGGTAAATTACGCATTAAGTTAGATTTTGATTTTGGCGATCGCATGGCGGGCGGCAGATATCAAATGCCCAAACAAGGATTCTTGTATTTTGAGGCCGCGGGCGATATCAGTCAGATCGAACGCAAGAAAAAAGCTTTAAAAATGCTGACAGACGGGCGCGCTCAAAATCCCTATTTGAGTGAGTTTTTATTCGACTCTTCTCAGGCTAGAATGCCCGAAAAACTGATTAAATTGGATCGGGAAAACTTATTAAATCGCAATGCTAATGACGACCAACTTGCTGCCGTAGAAACGGTGCTTTCGGCGCGGGATTTAATTTTGATTCAAGGGCCGCCGGGAACGGGCAAAACGACTGTGATTGCGGAGATTTGCTATCAAATTGCTCGTCAGGGTGGGAAAACGCTCATTGCTTCGCAAGCAAATTTGGCTGTAGACAATGCTTTGAGTCGGTTAGTTCACAATCCTGCGATTCGGGCTTTGCGGAAGGGAAAAGCTCATAAGGTGCAGGAAGAAGGGCAACCGTTTTTGGAGGAAAATGCGATCGGCACTTGGCTGCAAAATACGGCGACTGACTGCGAAAAAAAGCTCTCGCAGCGCCTGACTAATGTCAAATCTTTGCAGCAGTTGGTGGCAGACTCAGACCGATTTACCGCCTACTGTGCCGCCGAGAGAGATTTTTTTAATGAACTAAAACACCTGCACGACAGTCAAGCAAATATTGAGGAAAAGTGCAGTCAGCAAGCAGCAGTTTATGAAGAGATTCTAACCAAAAAAAGCGAGATTGAATCTCTAGTTACCGGGCTAGAAAATTTGCTGGATGCGCCTAATGTCAACTGGGAATCTCCAGAAGTTGCCGAGTTTATGCCCAGACTAAAACCTTATTCAGAAGGCAATGTTTTAGTAGAAAACTTTATGGCAAATGTTAGGATTGCCGCCAGCAATGCTACTCAAATCGGCTTCGATCGCCCGGCTTGCGGGGCGTTTGGGATTGCAGTTTGGTTGCAGGAAACTGTAGCAGCGCAAATATCGGAATTTAAGACAGCATTCGATCGCGCTGATGATGTTTGTCACGCTATGTCAACGGTTGCAGAGTCGTTGCGGGTGTCGCGGCAGATGTCTGAGGCTGTGAATCAACTCGAATTGGGCGATCGGCAAAATCAGATACACCGCCAAAATCTCGAACAGAAAATCAAGAATTTGGAACTGCGAAAAGCGGAAATTGCAGCCGTTGTCGTCGCCGTTGCACAGTGGATCGAGACGGCAGATACGGGACTCTATGAAGTCGTGAAAACTTGCTGGGAAACGGGCGCCATGCTCACGGATGATATGGTAGAATTGCCCGCAGGATTGCTGAAAATTGCCCGATCGCTCAAATTGCCAATCGTGCCGCCCAAATGCAAAGTGAATTTGCCCGATTTGGATCGGTTGCAAAAGGCGATCTCCCACGAAGAAAGCGCAGGTTTTAAGGACATACAAGGGCAACAGTTCCGGTTTAGCGAGTTTCTGCACCTAAATTTGAGTCAAACGCCGATCGTGCTCTCTGCGGGCGATCGTACACAGTGGCAACAACTAGCCAAAGACTTCGCCAGTTATTCCCAAGTTAGCCAAAGTCAGCGCAAATTTATCATCGAAAAAGCCGCCACTTTCTTAGCTAGCATTCAACAATTTTACAGTGAATCCTTGCAGCCTAGTCAGATCCAGGCTACCTTCGATCGCCTAGTCAAAGAATTGCTGCATAGTATCCTCGCCAATGCCCGTCAGTGCGTGGTTCCCCTGAAAACCGAAACCGAACAGCAGCTTATAAAACAGCAACAATTATTAGATAAAATCGGTCAAACCTTGAGCCAGCAGGAAATATCCGCCGCTAAACTTCAGGTAGAAACAGCGCAGCAAGAGGCGAACTTAAAAATTAGCGAAGTTACTAATTTGTTGCAAGCACTTGTCCAACAGTTAAACGTACCTGAAAAATTGCGGATTTTAGCCGAACAATATCTCGCCCAAAAATCGAATATCTGGGAGCAACCGCAGCAGTTTGTCAAGCAAGTTGAGGCTTGGAAAGCCAGCACGATTCAGCTTGAAAAATCCATTGCTGACCTCGATCCTTTTGGGGTTTTGGAGACAATCAAAAACACTCTTGACGAGGATTTATCCCCGCTGCAAATTGCGGCTGCAACTTCGCAGCAGCAACTCGCCGAACTTCAAACAGAATTGAGCGAAATTAACGCTCAACTGGAACAGCAGCAACCAACAGAAGCATTACTTCTTGAGAGAAATTGGTGGGAGTCAGCATGGCAAACTATTCCGACTCAATATCAGCCAGAAGTTCCGAATACAGGATTATTCAGCGTAGCTTTTTTAAGCAAAATTAAGCGTCTCTTCAAAACTTGGCAGCGGAAATTAGAACAAGAAGAAACAGCACTAAAGCGCTCTCAAACGTTTGTGACAGATTGGATTCAAAAACTCCGCAATCCATCAGAAAAAGACCGCAACGATTTAAAGCAAATTTATATTGACAATGCCAACGTAATCGGCATTACTTGCGTGCAAGCTGCTAGTTTCGATTTTACTAAAAACTTTCCCAGCTTTGATGCCGTCATCATTGACGAAGTTAGCAAATGCACTCCGCCAGAGTTATTAATTCCCGCTTTGAAAGGCAGAAAGTTAGTATTAGTGGGGGATCACAGGCAATTGCCGCCGATGTTTAATCAAAGTACGATCGACGATATTGCCGAAGACATCGGCTGTACCGGAGACGAACTTAGCTTCATAAAAGAATCTTTGTTCAAAGTTTTGTTTGAAAATGCCAGCGACAGCATCAAAAAAATGCTGACAACTCAATACCGAATGCACCCGCAAATTATGGGCGCTATCAATCAGTTTTACCAGCAAAAACTCAACTGTGGTATTCAGGAAGCAGACACCAAACGCGCCCACAACCTCGCAGGTAAAATCATTCAAGAAAATAATCACATTCTGTGGGTGAAAACGCCGATCGGACAAGGGTTTGAAGAGGAAAAACAGGGTACTTCGCGGTTGAATATCAAGGAGATTGATGCGATCGAGCGTTTGTGCGAACAAATGGAGACAGCTTGGCAGCCCAAAGTGGCCGATGGTGAACCACCGAAAGAAATCGGAATTATCACTTTTTATGCTGCTCAATTAAATGCAATTAAAGACAGAATCGAAGGCGAAAAATTCCCTGCTTTGAGCATCCGCACTGGTACAGTTGACATATTTCAAGGTATGGAAAGACCTGTAATTATTGTCAGCACCGTGTGCAATAATGTTAGGGGCGATATTGGATTTGCTAAGGAACCGGAACGGGTGAATGTGGCATTTTCCCGCGCTCAAGAATTGCTGGTAGTTGTCGGCTGCCATGATTTATTTACCCAACAAACAGGTACTGTCGGCAAAATGTATCAGGAAGTTTCAAAAACGGTGCGTCACTGCGGAGGTTTTGTAGATGTCTCTAGCGTCCTCAACTAAACCCATAGACTCGAATTTAAGTTCGTTAGCCGAACAAATTGAGCAACAAAATCCGGGTTTGTCAGTGTTGGCAGCGCGTCAATTCCGCTTCGCAATCCGCCAAACTCCGCTGGAGGTGGCGATTAGCGAACCGCGCGAGTTTAACGTGTTGGAAGAGTTCATTTTGCGGGCGGGTGTTGAGTTTGAACCTGCGCCAACTTTGAAGGAATTGGCGGATTTGCTGGGGTTAGACGAGATTTTTGTGAAGACTACGGCGGCGACTCTGGTTAGTTTAGAAAGCTTGGAGGTGACTGAAAATGGGCAAATTGCGATCGCCCCGCAAGGTAGAGATTTTTTCGATAAAGGTGCGGTTAGTCGATCGCAAATTCAATCAATTTATGCGATTTCCGATCCCCTGAATCAAACTCTTACCTTTAAATTCGATGCTTTAGCGACAGAATCGGTCAACTTGCCAGATTTAGCGGATTTAGTCTCGCTAGAACATAAAATTACCGACCTTGCGAATTTAACTCTAGCAGAAGTCCAGCCGTTAATTCAAGATTCCGGCTTAGGAATTCACGTCCCCCAAAACGGCAAAATTGTCTCTGCTTGCGATGTCGTCGGCGACGATTTAGATATTTGGCAAACAGTTTCGATTTTTGTGTTGCTAGATGCGATCGAAAATAAAACTACTATTCAAGTCCGACAAGGAAAGCAAATATTAGAAACAGCCTCAAACCGACTCAACGAACTTGAATCTCAGCAAAAACTTTCCTTAAATGACTTGTGTAAAGTAACCCCAGACATCCCACAGCAAGAATCCGAGACAATCCCCGTCCAGAAAACTCCTAAAAAGCCATCTAAGAAGAAACGGAAGGAAACGATATGATGAGGACTTTAGTCCTCACTACGAACAGGTATTCCTTTCCAGGATTCCAATACTAAAGATACCAATTGCTCTCTCGTAACAGCAAGTTGCGGTCGAAAGGTATTATTTTGAGAAAACCGGGCTACAAACCCAAAGCCCACAGCTTCTTTAATTTCGGAAGGGTAGATATCATCGGTAGCTATCTGTGAGTTATAGAAAAGCCAGTATTGCCTACGGTATTGGTATTTCCTGCGGTATTGGCTGGGGTAATGGCTGCGGTATTGGCTGGGGTAATGGCTGCGGTGATGGCTGGGGTAATGGCTGCGATGATGGCGGCGGTAATGGCTGCGATGATGGCGGCGGTATTGGCTGCGATGATGGCGGCGGTATTGGTATTGGTATTGGCTGCGGTATTGGCTGCGGTATTGCTTCGGTATTGCCTCCGGTATTGCCAATTTCTCCCGGTGCGGATTGATTGGTAGTGAAATAAAAGTGACCTAATGTGCGGCCTTGGTAAGCTCTTTTACTCAAGCGCCAAGCAGGATCGAGAATAATTTTCATAAAGTCGTTAAGATCGCCGTTGGTGCGACCGATAATCACCGATTTACCTTGGTAATCTACCGGAGTTCCCATTAGAAGAACATTGCCATCAACACTTTCCAAACTTAGGGTGTATTTTAATGCTAAATCGGTGCCGGCCATGCGAATTGAAAAGCCGTTGCTGTCAGTTGCGCGGCCACAAATACCAGTGAAATCAAAAGTAACTAATAACGGATCGACTTTCACGGGATTAGAGCCACTTTCGCTCCAGCACTTTCGCTTGTCAGATACCTGTTCTAAAATTAGCAATTGGTAGCCGCCGTAAGGGCGGGGTTGGGCCACGACAATTACTCGGTCTTGGCTAATTTCGGTTTCGTCAAAAGTAAATGCTTTAGCCGAACCGATCGCGTTCAGTGTTAAAATTGCTGAACCTGCCAGTGCGGCCACTGTTCGTACAAGTGAATGTTTCATGATTTTTCCCTATTGGCTCCTTATTTTGATGAGACCTATCTAGAATATAAAAAAGTCGCGATCTTCAGACAACAAGATAGAATTTTACCATCTCTTGTTCCGGTGGTACCAAGTGCGATCGATCGCCGATCATCACATTGGTTCGTAGTGAGAACTAAAGTCCGAGCCAATTTTTATGAGGACTTTAGTCCTGACTACAAAGTTATAACCGTTATTTTACCGAGAAACTTGATAAGCTGTTGGGCATCTAAATTGTATTTTCCGGGCGGGCGGGAGGCCCACTCCACCAGAATTTGATGGGAGTTGACAATAAAATTTGGATGGGCCTGGGCTTATTACTTGCGGGAAACGATCGCACTATTCACAAAAAAAATGGTGCGTTAACCAAGTGTAACGCACCCTAAAAAAAACATTGAAAAAGCGCCTTTCGTGTCTAGCGGAACATACTGCTAACAGAACTATCTTCGTGAATCCGCCAAATAGTTTCTCCGAGCAAATTCGCTACCGAAAGCACCGTCAACTGCTTAAAACGGTTCTCTTCAGGCACAGGAATTGTATTCGTAACAATTACCTCTTCCAACACACCGCTAGACAAACGCTCGATCGCCGGAGGCGAAAACACCGCATGAGTAGCACAAGCATAAACCTGCCTCGCACCCTCGCGGCGCAACAATCGGGCGCCCTCAGAAATCGTGCCGGCAGTATCGATCATGTCGTCCACCAATACGGCTGTTTTGCCCCGG
Source organism: Microcoleus sp. S13C4 (assembly GCF_036700865.1). Classification (NCBI taxonomy): domain Bacteria; kingdom Bacillati; phylum Cyanobacteriota; class Cyanophyceae; order Oscillatoriales; family Microcoleaceae; genus Microcoleus; species Microcoleus sp. S13C4. The sequence goes on along the minus strand of NZ_JAUBPS010000020.1, from coordinate 74,003 downwards.
ACATCACCGATGAGGTTCATCACTTCGGCGACGTTGTGAGCTTGGCGGCGCTTGTCAATAATTGCCAGGGGAGCATCGCCCAGCTTTTTGGCAAAAGCTCTCGCCCTAGCGACTCCGCCAACATCCGGCGAAACCACAACAATATCCGTCAATTGCTTGCTCGCCAGATAATCCAAAAGCACTGGCGAACCGTAAACGTGATCGAAAGGAATGTCAAAATAACCTTGTATCTGAGCTGAGTGCAAATCCATCGCCAAAACGCGACCGGCCCCAGCTTCCGTAATCAAATTAGCCACTAATTTTGCAGTAATCGACTCTCTTCCGGCCGTTTTGCGGTCAGCCCTAGCATATCCGTAATAGGGAATGACAGCAGTAATTTGTCTGGCCGAAGCGCGGCGACAAGCATCGATCATAATTAACAATTCCATGAGGCGATCGTTTACCGGACAGCAAGTTGGCTGAATCAAGTAAACATCGCAACCCCGAATCGATTCTTGAATTTGAACGTAGAGTTCCCCATCAGCAAACCGCTTGCGAACCATCGGCCCCAAATCTATCCCCAGATAGCGAGCCACCTCTTGGGCGAGGGGAACATTAGCAGAACCGGAGAACAGCCGCAGACGGTCATGAGCGGAAACCGGCGGCTCGGGAAGCGGAAGCGGTAAAGTAGCAGAACGGATCACAGCAGGCCTCTTGCAGGACGTTTATTCCATCGCTATCTTACCATCTGAAACTAGAAATATTCAGCTAATTTTTTGATAGATTTAACTTTCGGGGCGGCCACAAGTGTGAAGTTAGGCGAATTGAATAGGACTTGCAAAAATATGTCCGAGAAACCGCGTTTCTAGCCCACATTCGGCATCATTAACGGTCACAATCGGTTTTTACTTATTTTTATCCAGCAATAAAACTATGAATTATACTTGAATACCGTATATTAACGGAAAAAAAACTTTTAAAAGGCATAATTTATTACTCTAAAGATAGAGTCTTCTGCGTAATTATGCTGGGTGACACCCCAGGGTGCGGAATGTGGGCTCTAGCGATCTCTGTACAGGCAGAAGTACGATCGCACTTGTGTCCCTGCGTCTAAAAGTTTTGCCGTGAGTCAATTTGGGGCCGAGGCTGGAAGTGCAGCCACCCCAAATTCAGTCGAAAGCCGAAGGCATCCGGGTTCAATGGGATAAAAAAGCCACCAACAGGCAATAAACTTGAAAAATACTGTAAAAAAAGTTAAGAATCGGAAGCATACTTCAGATTTTTGATATCGGGCAAAGCAAGGTAGAAATCGATGAGCTTAAGAGAACGCATTGACGCAGAAATCAAAGCAGCCATGAAGTCCAAGGACAAAGTTCGCTTGGAAACAGTTCGGGGCATCAAGAAATTTATTCTCGAAAAAGAAGTTAGCCTCCGTCCTTCCGGCCAAGAGACGCTGACAGAAGCTCAAGAAATGGAAATTTTGATGCAAATAGCTAAACAGCGCCGGGATTCGATCGAACAATACCGCAAAGGTGGCCGCGAAGATTTAGTGGCACAAGAGGAGGCGGAGTTAGCAATTGTTGAAGAGTATTTGCCACCCCAGATGTCAGACGAAGAGGTGAGTCAAGTCGTTGACGAAGTGATTGCCTCGGTTGGCGCTACTTCTGCAAAAGATATGGGCAAGGTGATGGGCAAGGCAATGCAGCAGCTTAAGGGCAAAGCAGACGGTAACAGAATTCAAGACATCGTGAAAGCAAAGCTTAACAGCTAGTTAGCTCAAACTCCAATCTTGCAGCATTGGCGATCGGCATTTCAGGGACGGGCTATTCGCGCCACCAGAATATTGAACTTTGAACCCAACAGGAATCCGGGCTGTTGCTCAAAGTTGCTCAAACAGTCCAGGACTCATCAACACTAAAGAAACCGGGTTTTTGAGCGGATCTGCGGGTTACAACCTGTGTATTTTCGTGACAAAACCCGGTTTTTGACCATCATGGCGTCCAAGAATGTCAAAAAAATGTAAAATACTAACTTTGGTCGGGACTGGAGACTACAGATAGTGAAGTATGCTCAAGAGCATTAAAGACCTAGCATTACTAAGTCTGTGAGCGATCGTCTATTTTTTAACAGTTTCTACTTAAACTTATGCAGCCACCTATTGCTATTGGAACTCTCCTACAAAACCGCTACCGCTTGGTGAATATTTTAGGTCAAGGAGGATTTGGCCGGACTTATTTAGTAGAAGATTTGGGACGGTTTCAAGAACGCTGCGCCCTGAAGGAATTGATTCCGGTGCAAAGCGGGCCTTACGTTTTGGAAAAATCGAAGGAATTGTTTCAAAGAGAGGCGGCAATACTTTACCAAATTGGGCACCCACAAATTCCCCAGTTTCGGGCAATATTTGAAGAGAACCAGCGTTTGTTTTTAGTGCAGGATTACGTGGAAGGGATGACTTACCGCGAACTGTTGCTCGATCGAACTTCAAAGGGTCGCACCTTCACCGAAGCCGAAGTCTTGGTATTTATCCGGCAAATGCTGCCGGTACTGGCTCACATCCACGCCCGCGGCATCATCCACCGCGACATCTCCCCAGAAAACATAATTCGGCGGGAAAACGACCAAATGCCGGTGCTGATTGACTTTGGAGTGGTAAAAGAACTCGCCACCAAAGTCCAGTCTCCCGAAGGAACAGCCCACGCGACAACTGTCGGTAAAATCGGCTACGCGCCGATGGAACAGTTGCAAAGCGGGCGGGCAACAGCCAGCAGCGACCTCTACGCTTTAGCTGTAACGGCGATCGTCCTGCTGACAGGCAAAGAACCGCAGGAATTGCTCGATCAAACCACGCTGCAGTGGAATTGGCAGCAGCAAGTGCAGGTGAGCACGGGTTTGGCTTTGGTGCTGAATCGGATGTTGAGCAGGTCTCCAGGCGATCGATATCAATCTGTCAGCGAAGTCGCCCAAGCACTCGACGCCCAAACTAATCCTAAGCCTAGCCAGCCAACTGTACCGCCCGCGCCGCCAGCAGTGGTGCCGACAAACCCTTCGCTAATAGCAACGGTGGCCGTGGGCAGACCGCCAGAGCCAGCCGCCCAGAGTTCCCATCCGCAAAACCAGCCAGACCCTTTAAGTGAGCCTGTTGGCGGCTCTTTTTGGGACAATCCCATCGCTGCGATCGGACTGCTGGGGGGCTTAGTAATCTTGACGGGCTTCGGTTCCTGGGCCTTAGTCGGCTCATTTCTCAACAATTCGCGGCCCAAACCCACTCCGACAGCGCCAGCACTGACAAGTCCGACGCCGACACTAACTCCGATACCAAACCCGCTACCTTTGCCAACCTCTACCCCACAACCTTTGCCTACCCCAACCCCGCAACCTTTACCAACCCCAACCCCGCAACCTTTACCAACCCCAACCGCAGAACCTTTACCAGAACCGAGCCCAGAACCTTTACCAGAACCAAGCCCAGAACCTTTGCCAGAACCGAGCCCAGAACCTTTGCCGGAACCGAGCCCAGCGCCAACTCCGATATCCAAACCGACGCCAGCGCCAACTCCGACACCCAAACCGACGCCAGCGCCGACTCCCGCGCCCAAACCGACTCCTAAACCGACTCCAGCCCCCAAACCGACTCCCGCACCCACTCCCGCACCCAAACCGACTCCTGCACCAACACCAGCGCCTTCGCCGGAACCTGCCCCAACTCCCGCACCGTCGCCGGAACCTGCCCCAACTCCCGCACCTTCGCCGGAACCTGCCCCAACTCCCGCACCTTCGCCGGAACCTGCCCCAACTCCCGCACCGTCGCCGGAACCTGCACCAAGTCCCGCGCCGTCGCCTTAACTCTAAACTTCTGGCAAAATTCCCCTAGACTGAGGTTGAGGCCAATTACTTGTTAGCTATTTGCCAATGAACTCGCTGCTAATTGCTGGAACTGATACCGACGCGGGCAAAACTGTTTTGACCACCGCTCTGGCTGCTTATTGGCAAATGTATTTTCCCGATCGCAGTTTGGGAATTATGAAGCTGTTGCAAACGGGAACGGGCGATCGCGAACTCTACACCCGTTTGTTTTCCCTCGACCAATCCCCCGAAGAACTCAATCCGGTGCACTTTGATGCACCTCTAGCACCGCCGATTGCCGCCGAACGGGAGGGGAGACGTATCGAACTCGAAAAGGTCTGGACGGCTTGGCAAAGCCTCTCGGAGCGCAAGGATTTTGTATTGGTGGAATCTTTGGGAGGATTGGGATCGCCTGTAACGCGGGAACTGACGGTGGCCGATATTGCCAGGGATTGGCGGCTGAGAGGGGTTTTGGTAGTACCTGTGAGGTTGGGGGCGATCGGGCAAGCTGTGGCGAATGTTGCTCTCGCCAGACACACTGGTTTTAAGCTCAGAGGAATTGTGCTTAATTGCGTTCAAGCTTGTTCCGAACAAGAAATGGCCGATTTAGCGCCCGTTGATTTGATCCAGTCGCTGACTCAAATACCTGTGTTGGGTATTTTGCCGCATTTAGATGACCCGACTGACCTTGCTAAATTAGCTAAAGTTGCTTCAGATTTAGATTTAGAGCGGTTACTGCCAGGGGTTAATTTAGTTCCTCAAACTTCTAAATAACCCTATTCTCAACACCTCTCTTTCTCATTCTTCTCTTCCTCTGCGTACTCTGCGCCTTCTGCGGTTCATAAAAAAATCTCCTGCACAACTCAGATAGGATTGAAGAAGATTTTATTTGAACCGCAGAGACCGCAGAGAGCGCAGAGAAAGAGAAGAGAGAGTTTCACAAATTATTCAGAATTGCTATAAGGAGAATAAAACATGGTTTCTACTTTACCGAATTTAACCTCTGTCGATTTATCTCAGTTGCGGCTGGAGATTAGAAATTTGCAGCCTCAGCTAGTCGAATGGCGTCGCCTTTTGCACCAAAAGCCGGAGTTGAGTTTTGATGAAAATTTAACGTCGCAGTTTATCTCGCAAAAGTTGCAGGAATGGGGCATAGATCATGAAACTAATATTGCTAAAACTGGTATTGTTGCAACTATAGACAGCGGCAAACCGGGGCGGGTTTTGGCAATTCGGGCGGATATGGATGCTTTGCCTATTCAAGAAGAAAATGAGGTGGATTATCGATCGCAGCATGATGGAATTATGCACGCTTGCGGCCACGACGGTCACACTGCGATCGCCCTCGGTACTGTTTGTTATCTGGCAAAGCACAAACACAGCTTTTCGGGTAAAGTAAAATTTATCTTTCAGCCCGCCGAAGAAGGGCCAGGAGGCGCAAAACCGATGATTGAAGCGGGTGTTTTAAAGAATCCTGATGTTGATGCGATCGTCGGCTTGCATTTGTGGAACAATCTACCTTTAGGCACTGTAGGCGTCCGCAGCGGCGCGCTGATGGCTGCTGTCGAAGTTTTTGACTGCACGATTTTTGGCAAAGGTGGACACGGCGCAATGCCACATCAGACTGTGGACTCGATCGTAGTTACAGCCCAAATTGTCAGCGCTTTGCAGGCAATTGTCGCGCGTAACATTGACCCGATCGACTCAGCGGTAGTAACTGTCGGCCAATTCCACGCAGGCCACACCCACAACGTCATTGCCGATACTGCTCAAATCGGTGGCACTGTGCGGTATTTCAATCCAGCATATCAAGGTTATTTTGCAAAGCGAATCGAGCAAGTAATTGCCGGAATTTGTCAGAGTCACGGGGCAAATTACCAATTAGATTATTGTGCGCTTTATCCGCCAGTTATTAATGATTCGAGAATAGCTGAATTAGTGCGCGGCGTTGCAGAATCCGTTGTAGAAACTCCTGCGGGAATCGTTCCCGAATGTCAAACAATGGGCGGCGAGGATATGTCGTTCTTTTTGCAAGAAGTCCCCGGTTGCTATTTCTTTTTAGGTTCAGCAAATCCCGAGAAAAACTTGGCTTACCCGCACCATCACCCGCGCTTTGATTTTGATGAAACTGCGCTGGGGATGGGTGTAGAAATGTTTGTGCGCTGCGTGGAAAATTTTTGCGGTTAGCTTTATATGTAGGGTGCGCGCCGCGCACCTTACCGCTATTTAATTATCGAGTTTGAAAGATATTCTGCACCATTTTCTTATCTACACTCGCCGCCGCCTTATCCAATTCTGCAATCTCGCCCGAGTCCAACTCCCACCCCAAAGCACCAATATTATCTCTCGCCTGGGCCACAGATTTCGCCCCAGGAATCGGAATAGTTTCTTTGCAGATGCACCAGTTGATTGCTACCTGCGAAACAGTCTTGTTTCTGAATGCCGCTATTTCTCGCAAACATTCCAAAAGCGATCGCATTCCCGGAAGTAGCTGCTTGCACGCCAAACCTCGAATACCTTTAGGAATAGAGCCATTTTCCGAGTATTTACCCGTCAGCAAACCCAAGGCTAGAGGACTGTAAGCAATCAATTTTATCCCCAATTCATCGCAAACATCTTTCAACCCGAGTTCTGTCACCGGATAGGTAGAAAGTAGCGAATATTGCACTTGTAAAGTAACAATAGGAATTTGGCGATCGCTAAATTTTCGATGCACCCATTTCAGCCGTTTCGGCCCGTAATTAGACAAGCCCACTCCCTTAACCAATCCTTGCTCATAAAGATCAGCCAAACCGTCTAAAAGAGCGCTTTCTTGCCAAGGAGCGTAATTGGCTGTAGACCAGTGCATTTGCACCAAATCTACATTTTTTCCGAGGCGCGCCGCAGAGGCGTTGCAAGCCGATATCATTGATTGTCGCGTCAGTCTCCAAGGATAAGCAGCCAGTTTTGTCGCAATATAAATACCGTCTTTATTGACCCCTTGATATTGTTGAGAAAATTGCCCCAAAAGCTGCTCGCTGCGTCCATTTAATTTGCCCGTTCCGTAAGAGTCGCCGGTATCGAATAAAGTGACGCCGTTACTAACACAAAGATTGAAAACGGCTTGCAATTCCTCGTCCATACTTTCATTGTAGCGCCAGAGGAATCTGTTACCCCAAGCCCAAGTGCCGCAGCCCATTTTTGGCAGTAAAATTTTTTGGTGAGTTGGCATTTTTATTGATGGTAGTTGTTGGTAATATGGATATTTTATAGGAACATAACTCGGTATCCCCTAGCCCCCAGCAGAGCTGTTTCATTCTGCCACGGGCCGCCAGGGACTCAAGTCCCTGTCTAATAGCATAAGTCGGTTAAAACCGACTCAAATAGTAATCTCAATTTGGAAAATTAGAGTTACACATATATTCTGCGCTAACTTTATACAAAAACAGCTTTGATAGAATTGCTAGAGTCGTCTTTAGACGACTTCAGCTATGAGACAGGGGTTTAAACCCCTGTTGGACTGTCGGACTAATGGCACACCCTACAAAATTACCAATGACTGATGACTCTTTAATTCTTTTACGTGGTGGGCGAGGGCGAAGGTGCGCTGTTTTTGGTAGGTTGATCTGGCTTAGCTTTCGGCTCTGGTTTGGGTGGCGCAGGCGGAGGGAAAGTCGCCGCGCGTCTGGGTATTTGTAGAGCTGTTCGGAATGCAGAAGACGGGAAGAAATCGCTAAATTGAGCAAGTCGATGGGCGATGGGTTCTGGCGCATTTTCCCACAAGCTTTCGTAGTAGAAGAAAGCGACGCCTAAGCCGTATCCTTGGACTGCTTGCACCTGAGATTTAATTTGATGAATCGGTACTGGATTATTTCTCAAACCTGTCATAATCCCCACTCCGGTGGGAATTTTTTGCTGTGCTTCTTGCATTTCTGGACGGTTAATCTTGTCCACAAATGATTCTAGATTGGGATGGTAGACTTGTACGATTAGCTCGTCGGCAATATCCAAACGCACCCAAGCCAGCCAATCTTGGAGGTGATGTTTGTAAGCAAACTCGTAGTAATTGGGAGAAATCGAGAAAATTGCATTGGGTTTGGCTGCTTTGACGGCTTGATTTAGCTGCGACATAAAAGCAGTGATTTTATTGGCTCGCCACTGCACCCATGCTGGGTTTTGAAAATCTTTGGGCGGAGCTTTTTTTGTTTCTTTGGTATACAAAGCAACTGTGTAGTCATCGTAGCCAAATTCCGACGGCAAACTCATGTGGTCGTCAAATTGAATGCCGTCCGCGTTATATTGAGTGGTGATTTCTAGTACAAGTTCGGTAATGAATTGCTGCACTTCTGGATGAAAGGGATTGAGCCAAACTACTTCGCCGCCGGCGTCGTTTGATGTTTGGCTGCCGTCCTGTTTTTGTGTCAGCCACTCGGGATGAAGTGTGGCTAATTCTGATGTGGGAGGAGCCATGAAACCAAACTCAAACCAAGGAATTACTAGCAGGCCTTGGCGGTGAGCTTTATCGATTAAATCTGCGAGCATATCTTGTCCGTCTAACCCTCTGTAAACAAAGGGTTGAATGTCTCTTTGCTGCGCTACATAGCTGGGATACATGGCATAGCCCGAATTCCAGGCTACAGGATAAATAGTGTTGAAATTTAACCGCTTTAATTGGCTGACAGCATCTCCTAGTTTGCGACGATCTCTGAGGATGTCTTTGTCGTTTGTCGTCATCCAAACGCCGCGAATTTCCTGGCGGGGTTGCTGGGCGATCGCCGGAATGAAGTTGTTCGCCAGCAATACTATAATCAATGATAGGGCAAACAGAAGCGGGAAAAGAGTTTTAATCGATCGCTGCCAACTGCGCGGAATGATGCGTAATGTCATAGTTTTGAATGGTGAGTTAGCTATTGAAACACACCCCGGCATAATTTGGTGATAAAATTTGCTCGCTCTACAGTCTACAGCCATTCGCGTTGAATGTGAAATCGGTTAAGTGCAATGGGTGGATTGATGTTATGCGATCGCAAATGAGCTAAGTATAATCTCAGAGACAGAGGGTAAGTGAGAGCATTCTGTCTAACTGCTGGGAAATCATTAATTACGCACTGCAAGCTTTCCTTACCGGATAGTGCGGCCCAAGGAGTTCGAGTGCTGTACAATATCGGTGCTGGAACATTTCGATCGAACATCTGTAATTGTGAAACATTTAGTGTTAATTGGTGGCGGTCACAGTCATGCTATTGTATTAAAAATGTTCGGCCTCAAACCGCTGGCAGGAGTGCGTTTGACTCTGATTACCGACGTACTGCACGCGCCTTATTCGGGGATGCTGCCGGGGCACGTTGCCGGATTTTACGATTATGATGAATGTCACATCGATTTGCGATCGCTCGCTGAATTTGCCGGGTGTCAAATATTGGTCGATCGGGCGATCGCGATCGACCTTAACAAAAATTTAGTTATTTGTCAAACTCACCCTCCGATTAATTTTGATGTGCTTTCTGTGGATATCGGCACCACTCCTGAGACTTTATCTGTACTGGGTGCTGCTGAATATGCAATTGCAGCTAAACCCGTACCGGAGTTTTTAGCTAGCTGGAATCAGTTAATTTCCGAAAGAGCAAACCATCCCCAAAAACCGCTGCGTACCGCGATTGTAGGCGGCGGTGCAGGCGGCGTAGAATTAGCATTAAATATGCAATCTCGATTGGGGAAGGAAGAAGGAAGAGGGAAGAGGGAAGAAGGAAGAGGGAAGAAGGAAGAGGGAAGAGGGAAGAAGGAAGAAAATTTAGAATATTTATCCTCAGAAATTCATTTGTTTCACAGCGGGGCTGAATTGATGCAGGGACACAATCAGCGCGTGCGCCGCCGCCTTAAAGAAATTCTGATTAATCGTGGCGTTAAAGTGCATTTGCAGGAAAAAGTCTGTGCAGTAAAAAAGATTGAGAGAGAACCCAATCCTCAATTCCCTACCGATTACCAAATTTCCTGTAAATCAGGTTTAGAATTAGAGTGCGATCGCATTTTTTGGGTAACACAAGCATCGGCAGCCAATTGGATCAGAGAATCCGGTTTAGCAGCGGACTCAAACGGCTTTATGCAAGTCAACGATTGCCTGCAATCAGTCTCTCACCCCAACGTATTTGCGGCTGGCGATATCGCTGCGATGGTTAATTATCCGCGTCCGAAAGCAGGCGTGTTTGCTGTGCGTCAGGGCAAACCGCTGTTTGAAAACTTGCAGCAGTTTTTATTGAAAAAACCGCTGAAACCCTTTGCACCGCAAGAACAATACTTAGGGTTAATTGGTACTGGGAATAAAAGGGCGATCGCATCTCGCGGATCTTTCATGTGGGAATCGGCGCTGCTGTGGTACTGGAAAGATTGGATCGATCGCCAATTTATGCAAAAATTTAGCAATCTGCCCAAAACCCGCAATACCAAATAGCAAGACATTCCCATCTCATCTTCTCTTCCTCTGTGATCTCTGCGTACTCTGCGATAAATAAAAAAAGTCTTATTCCAAAACCCTTTAAGCTTGCTATACTAATATCAGAAATAAGAAAAACTAACTATGTTCAGAAAAATTGGATTTTGGCTGCTTTGGATTGCATTTATCACCTACGCCTTTGTATTTGCACCACCCGACAGCCCAGAAAAAACCATCACACTAATTACCAATATTTCCACAGGCAAAATAGCAGACATCAACCCTTTAATTGTAGCGTTATTCAACCTCATGGGAGTCTGGCCACTCATCTACAGTTGCGTCTTATTTGCTGACGGCAGGGGGCAGAAAATACCTGCATGGCTATTTGCCACTTTATCCTTTGGCGTCGGCGCCGTTGCCTTGCTGCCTTATTTAGCCCTGCGCGAACCGAATCCAGAATTTCCCGGTCATAAAAATATCTTTTTAAAGATATTAGACTCCCGTTTTACTGGAACTTTCTTAACATTAGCTGCTGTTGGTTTAGTTGCCTTTGGCTTGACACAAGGCGATTGGTCTGATTTTATTGGACAGTGGCAAACCAGCCGTTTTATACACGTAATGAGTTTAGATTTTTGTATGCTTTGCCTACTATTTCCTGCCTTATTGGCAGACGATAGGGCGCGCCGAGGAATGCAGAACTCTACAGCATTTTGGGCTGTAACATTATTACCGCTGTTCGGGCCGTTGGCTTATCTGTGTAGGCGCAAACCGCTGCCGGAAACTAATACGGAAACTGTTACAAATTAGACAGCAGTGCAGGCAATTCTCACTTTAATCTAGGAATCAATCACAAGTAATCAGACAAGAAACAGGCAAGATACCTGTTCCACAATAAGTAAGTTTTATTGTGGGTGGGCTCCTAGCCCGCCCATGAAACACTGATTACAAATAGTGCCAAATCTGAGTATTAATGTAAATAATTATCTCCCAGTCTCTAGCAAATGAAAAAATTTCCGATTGTTGGCATCACAACATCCAACCGCTGTCCAGCAGGCGAATATCGCTTAAATGGAACTTATATTGATGCAGTTCAGGCGGCTGGTGGCATTCCAATTTTACTGCCGCCCAATCAATTAGATCCGGCTAGTATTTTGGATGCAGTAGATGGTTTAATTTTTTCCGGGGGCGGAGATATTAACCCAGAACTTTATGGCGGTTATGTCGATCGCACAGTTTACTCGGTTAATGCAGAACGCGACAATTTTGAATTAAACTTAGCAAAGCTAGCTTTGAAGGCTGACATACCTGTGTTGGGGATTTGCCGGGGAATGCAAATCCTCAACGTAGCCAGCGGTGGCAGTTTGGTGATTCACGTACCGGATGCTTACGGAGACGAGGTTAATCACGGATCGGGAATTCCCCCGCGTGCGATCGAGCATACCATTGAAATTGAGCCAAACAGTCGGCTAGCAAAAATTATGGGAAAAACTTCAACAACAGTTGTTTCCTGGCATCATCAAGCAGTGCGGAAAGTAACATCCGATTGGCGAATTGTAGCCAACGCACCTGATACTTTGGTAGAAGCAATGGAACACTGCTATCACCCTTGGATGATAGCAATTCAATGGCATCCCGAAATGTCGCCAAACTGTTCGTTCAACTCTCGAATTTTTCAGGCTTTTGTGGAAGCAGCAGCTTCAAGATTTATGAATTCTACCCAATCAGCTTTAAAATTGTCGGCGTGAATTTTGCACATTTAGTATCTCATGCTAAATCGGGCTTAAATATCCCCTTACTCTCTTAGCCTGCGAAGGCAGACTTCGTTTGTATAGTAGCGGTTTCAACCACCTACTCTTGATAGTCAGTATCTATTTCAATATCCAGGGTATCTTCATCTATTCTGACATACAGAACATTCGGGCGACAGCAAACCTGACAATCTTCGATATAAGATTGCTCCATACCACCGCTGATATCAACAAAAGTTGTACTCGGTTCGCCGCAGAAAGCACAGTAATATTCAGCCGTTGTTTGCATCTTTCTCGCACTCTCTTTTTGTGACTTCGTGGCGGTAGCGAAACATATCTGTTAACCGCATTTCCACCCACCAACCTAACAACAAATCGACAATCGGGCCGCCCGGTATCGAAAATGCGATCGCATCTGTCAATCTAGTCTTGCCATTTTCTGAGGTAAACTCGTGTCGGTGAACCCAACGTGCCATCGGCCCCTCAGTTTGTTCATCAACAAACAACCGATATTTTTCGCACTCAGTGTGAGTCGCCACCCATTTTACAGGAATCGGCCCCAATAACAGACGAAATTCTGATACAGCACCCACATCGAGTCCCCCTTCGCGGCGAATGATTTTCACCGGTTGCCAAGGCGGAGTCAAAAGTTGCAGAATATCCCGCCTTTCGTGAAAGTTCCAGACTGCTTCAACGGTGGCATTAATCAGCGACGAATATTTAAAATTGGGCATTGTATCGTTGGGCTAGACAGTTAAGTGCGATCGCGTTTCAGCATTTGCAGTATTATCCTCTGTATCAGTACAAACAGCAACTGTTAGTTTCAATCCCAAAGCATTTAGCCAAGTTCCCAGATTGTAAACCGCATCACTTCCTTGCTGCGACAGCAATTCCTCCAGTTTTTTTAAGTGCAATTCATATTCTTCAGGAGTCATTGTTGGTTGACCTAGAGCTTCAGCTACATTGCTGAGAGCAAGTCTGAGTAATGCTTCGTCAGGTTCTTCGCCTTCATCTAATTCAAAATGAGTTTCGAGATAGACTGCCGCATAACTGGGGCTTTTTAGCCGTGCCATCAAAAAGTCATGATATGGTAAACTTTTAGGCATTTTTTTAACTCCTATAATCTGTCCAGTATTCTATGGCTTGGCGAATGTCTCGGTCTTGAGTGCTTTTATCTCCTCCGCACAGAAGAAGTATAATTTTTGTTCCTACTTGCCCAAAATAGATTCGGAAACCAGGACCATAGTCTATCCTTAATTCAAAAACTCCATTTCCAACTGATTGACAATCTCCCAAATTCCCCAAAATAACTCGGTTAAGTCTTTTATCAATAATTGTTGAAATTTTGCTATCTCGGAGCGAATCATACCAGTTATCAAACGGCACTTGACCGTCTGAGGTAACATAACGCTGAATTTCCCTCGGTTGGACTTCTGCCATAATTGTATTATAGTATGTCGCTCCTCATCTTATCTTGAACCGGTTGCCAAGGCGGAGTCAAAAGTTGCAGAAGGTCCGGCCTTTCGTGAAAGTTCCAGACTGCTTCAACGGTAGCATTAATCAGCGACGAATATTTAAAATTGGGCATTGTATCGTTGGGCTAGACAGTTAAGTGTGATCGCGTTTCAGCATTTGCAGTATTATCCTCTGTATCAGTACAAACAGCAACCGTTAGTTTCAATCTTTTGCATCCCGCTATTTCCTAAGTCGTCAACTGCAAATCCTTCGTCCTAAAATGACTCATCGCGTCAGCCAAATGCTTCTTCAAAGTCGCCTCCGGTAGCGGCCCTTTTAAATGACTCCAAGGCAAAACCCGATCCAATTCCCACTCTTGAAAAACATAAAAATCCATCTCCGGCAACTGTCCCCGCAACTCCTTAAATGCCCGCCGATAACTGCCCAAAGTATCGCCGTAGTGCCGCACTAATTCCAACAGCCGAGACAACCGCCGATCGCCCCTGGAGAGCAACCCTTGAATCACAGACCAGTTATAGCTTTCAGGTCTAAATTCTAAACCCAGCTTACGCAATTCTTTATCTAAAAACTTCAGCCTCTTTTCAGCATCTTTATTCACTCCAAACCACTGAAAAGGAGTGTGAGATTTCGGGACAAAAGAGCTGCATCCCAGAGTCAACCGCAAACCGGGAACGGCTTTTCTAATCGCCCGCATCATCGCCACCGTCTCCTCTAAATCCTCCATTTCTTCGCCGGGAATTCCTGCCATCCCGTAAAGTTTAATTCCCTTTAAGCCGCCAGCCTTAGCATTGATAGCAGCTTGAATAATTTCATCATTAGTGAGTTTTTTGTTAACGATTGTGCGGAGGCGATCGCTCCCGCTTTCCACCGCAATTGTCACCGATTTGCTGTCTCTGTTGGTCAATATTTCTGCTAGCTTAACTGTCACCGTATTCGTCCTTACCGAAGAAAGACTCAGCCGCACGCCGTCGTATTTCGGATGATTCAAATGATCCAGCAACGCTTCAAATTCCGGGTGCTGAGTAACTGAAGCACCCAACAAACCCAAACGATTAGTCACAGCTAAACCGCGATCGATCGCCGGAATTAGCGAACTCTCCAAACTCGCAGTTCTAAACGGCAAAGTCAGATAACTTGCCAAACAAAAACGGCACATTTCTGGACAACTCCGAACCACCTCCACCATGTAAATATTTTCCCAAGCAGCTTTTTCTGTCACCACAGTGGAAGCAGATAAAGTATTGCCGCGATAAGTCTGTTTTTCAACCATACTGGGAATTCCCGAATCGACAGGCTGAATCGATTTAATCCCCTCAGCCGCATCCAGATAAGTTACTTCGTACAAACTGGGGACGTAAACTCCCGGAACTTGGGCTAAATGCCGCAATTTAGTTGGTCTGTCGGCGGTACGGACTTGTTTACAAGCATCAATAAAATTGTCTATGAGATTTTCGCCATCTCCGAGCAAAATCACATCAAAAAAATCGGCAAAAGGTTCCGGATTAGCAGTAAAAACCGGGCCGCCGCCGAATACGATCGGATGATTATCAGTTCGTTTTGACGCCCAAATGGGAATTTCTAGAGATTCCAATAAATTGAGAATATTTACATAGTCTAGTTCCCAAGAAAGCGAAAATCCGAGTAATTCTGGATGTCGGGGAAGTTGTTCGCGGATATCAGTAAATAAACGGCCCACTTCAATATCCGATCGCACAGCCAAAGTTGCCCACACTATCTGATAGCCGAGACTGGTAATACCCACCGTGTACTCGTTGGGAAAAGCAAAAATAGTCGGGATAGCATCAGCATCGGGGGTTGCTGGGGCAAATAGCAAGCGTTCTTGAGCAAAGGGATTAGGAGTCATCCGATTTTAGATTTTAGATTTTAGATTTTAGATTAGGGAATTTATCCCACGGATAAATCCGGGGGTTTGTGACCACATTGCTTAGAATCGCGAGCAAGTTTAGCTTTAGCAATAAAAAATCTAATTATAGCTCATAAATGACTCTAGCCTGAAGTTGACACCTCTACCTTCTGATAACTGACTATTGACAAATCACCGAAAGCTATTGGTTGCGAAGCCTCCCGATCCATCAGTGGATAAGCAAAAAAGAGTTCCCCAGCCGATAAACCTGAGAACGGTACAGCCCGTGGGTGGGTTAATTTAAAATCGAAAATCGAAAATCGAAAATCCATTGACTTGTTGAAAGTTAGTCTGAAATAGAATTGCGATCGTCCTGACTTCTAGGTGGCGGTGCACTGTGAAAAGTTGCAATTAGCAAACAGATAATCCCAGCATTAATAAACACATCTGCCAGATTAAACACCGGGAACCGAATGATCCGAAAATCGATAAAATCTACAACATGGCCCGAAACAAATCGATCGATCCCGTTCCCCAGTGCTCCCCCCAAAATCAAACCGTAGCCAGCTTGTTCCCAGCGGTTAATTCGCGGCCCGAACCAAGCCAGCACAATCAATCCCACACTAACGCCCAAAGACAGCCAGCGCAACCAAATCGCCCCGCCATTGCTGAAGAGACTAAAAGCGGCACCAGTATTAACAACATAAGTGAAGTGGAACACTCCGGGTAACAGCGGCTGCGTCTGCGGAGGAATCGTCAAGTCAAAATTTTGCACCACCCAAAACTTAGTCAGGTGGTCTAAAACTAAACTGATAACAGCAGCAATCCAGAACAAGGGATTTCTTTTAAAACGCATGAATTAAGCAATTTAATAGGGGGCATCGGGCATGGGATAATTTACTCAAATTTAGCTGGTTATTGTCACTAGAATGCAGTGAAACTCAGCAATCCCAGCCTTAACGGGATGACTCTCCCGTTGGGCAATGATAGTATAACCTTATTTTGCACAATTCCGAGTTATCTCTTCCTTTTTCCTTCTTCCTTCGCAATTAATAAAACATCAACCGACGTAAAGTAAATGACAGCACTGCGATCGCACAAACAACCGCCAATTGTCCCGGCAGAGGATAAACCGAATATTTAAGAATCTCATCCAATAAAGGTGTTTTTTTTGCCGGAGGCAGCAAGTAAGTAAAAATTAGATAAATTAAGCCGATCGCATGAACAGTAAACAAACCGCACAAACAGCTAAAAGCCATAGATTCCAGCCGCGAAGCTACCTTAAAAGCCACCCAGCCGCACACCCAAGCACCAGGCACAAAACCCAGCAAATACCCAAAACTCGCTTCTTTGAGATAGCCGATGCCGCCGCCTTGAGAAAAAACTGGCCATAAAGTTAATCCTAATGCTAAATAAGCAATTTGCGAGAGAGCCGCAGCATTTTTTCCCCCCATGCAGCCTACTAGCAAAACGGCTCCAATTTGATAGGTAACACCTAAAGAGTACGCCTGAAGTCCTCGATCGTCCCACAAACCAATAGGAATTGTGACAGATGCAGGCAAAAAAGTGCCTCCTATCGTCAGGAGCAAACCAATAACAGCCCAGATTAATTCAATAGGAGCAGGCATTATCATCAAACGGCAGTCGTCATTCGGTATAAGGCAGAAGGCATTTGTCAGAGGCAAGCTTCCATGCCCGCAGCTTTTAAATTCTTAATAGTAGCACTACTGTCCAAAAAACCACCATTCTAGGGTTTTCTGGTTCTCAAGGCTGGATCTTGTGATAATTTAATGGGGAATATTTCGCGATCGGGCGATCGACTGCTTGTTTTCGTAGCTATTTCTCTGCCATATATAGCCATCCTAAATCATTTGTGAATTTCTTACTCCCTCCCCTTGATAAGGGGAGGGTTGGGGTGGGGTCAAAAATTTACGACTCATGTAGGATGGCTATATCTTATAAATGCACAATCGTCAAGCTCATAAATAACATTCATAATATTAATTAATATTAATTTGCGATTAAGTGTAAAGATTCTTAACCTAACCTTTACTTTTGCGCGCTATGCTGATGCGGGACACCCATATAACGATCGCAGATTTTTTATACCTATGCTTTTTCGTCTCAACTTGATTAATCCAAACCGTCTGACTACAGCAATTTCGGCTATGGCGATCGCCCTGAGTTTAGCAGCTTGCGGTGGCGGCAGCACAACCAGCAGCAGCCCCAGCCCCGGCGACACCGCAGCCTCCCCCGGCGCATCCCCCGTTGCAGCCACGGGCACAGCGACAAACACCAAACTTGCCCTCGCCTCAGACGTAGCCATCACCGCAGCCGGCGCGTCATTCCCCGCCCCCCTGTACCAGCGTTGGTTTCAAGACTTCAACAAAATCAACCCCAAAGTACAAATTAACTATCAATCAGTAGGCAGCGGCGCCGGAGTCGAACAATTTACCAAAGGCACAGTAGACTTTGGGGCCAGCGACACCGGCATGAAAGACGACGAAATCGCCAAAGTTCCAGCAGACAAAGGCGTCATCTTGCTGCCCATGACAGCCGGCAGCATCGTCATCGGCTACAATTTACCAGACTTAACCGAACCACTGAAACTGCCCCGGGATGTTTACGCAGATATCTTCGCCGGCAAAATTACCAACTGGAACGATCCCAAAATTGCAGCCGCCAACCCCACCGCTAAATTGCCAGACCAAGCCATCACAATCGTCCACCGTTCCGACGGTAGCGGTACCACCGCCGTCTTCACCAAACACCTGAGTGCCATCAGCCCCGACTGGAAAAGTGCAGTAGGCGACGGCAAAACAGTACAGTGGCCCGTAGGCGTAGGCGCAAAAGGCAACGAAGGCGTCACAGCCCAAGTCCTCCAAACCGTCGGCAGCATCGGCTACGTAGAATACGGCTACGCCAAAAACAACAATCTCAAATTTGCATCTTTGCAAAACAAAGCAGGCACATTTGTAGTACCTACCGACGAATCAGCTTCTCAAGCTTTAGCAACTGTGCCGCTGCCGGAAAACCTGCGAGCATTTATCGAAGACCCCGAAGGCGCTCAATCCTATCCAATTGTCACCTACACTTGGATGCTCGTCCCCAAAAAAGTTACTGACCCCAACAAAGCCAAAGCCATCGAGGCAATGGTTGAATACGGCTTAACTGAAGGTCAAAAAGTTAGTTCCGAATTGGGCTACGTTCCTCTACCCCAAAGCGTTAAAGAAAAAGTAGCAGCGGCCGCGGACGGCATCAGCCCAGATTACAAGATTGAGGTTGGCAAATAGTAATTGTTGACTGTTGACTGTTGACTGTTGTCCGTTGTCAGAGGGAAAAAAGCCCTTGGGCATTGCGCGTGCGGGTAAACATCAGGAAGAACGAAGAGAGATATTTCTGTGGGGCGGGTTTTATCAGAAATATTTGTTGAAAAGTCAGGGGATTAATAAATCCGCCCCTCTTCTATGTAACAATCGGTGCATCTGTGTAGGGGTGGGTTTGACCAGAAATATTTGTTGAAAAGTCAGGGGATTAATAAACCCGCCCCTCTTTGATTTTATTTATGGTCTTTCTTTCTGCTTCCTTCTAGCTTTTTCGGAAACAGACTATTTTTCGCTACTATAGATTTGGTTTTTTTTCTATGATTTCAGATAATAACAGCGCTCAACCACAGACCCGATCGCGCTCTGGGGCAGAAAAATCCTTAGACCAAGGCTTTATCTGGCTCACGCGGATTTTGGCCATAGGAGTTGGTGTAATTTTGCTCGTAATCGCGCTCACCGTTGCTTATCGGGCTTTACCGGCGATTCAACAGTACGGTTTGGGATTTCTATTTGGCAGTAGCTGGAATCCGGTTAAAGAAGAGTACGGTGCGCTGCCAATGATTTACGGGACGATCGTCAGTTCGGCGATCGCGCTCTTAATTGCAGTACCATTAGGAGTAGGGACTGCCATTTTCTTGAGCGAGGACTTTCTGCCGCTGCCAGTGCGTACAGCTTTAGTTTTTTTAGTAGAACTTTTAGCCGCCATTCCCAGCGTAGTCTACGGTTTGTGGGGAATTGCTGTATTGATTCCCATGATTACCACTCTCGGCAAGTTTCTCAACGGCACTTTCGGATGGCTGCCGATTTTTAGCACCCCGCCAGTGGGCCCGGGAATGTTACCAGCCGGAGTAATCTTAGGAATCATGACTTTGCCCATTATTACTGCTATCTCCCGCGACTCTTTGGCAAGTCTCCCCCCCGAATTGCGGCAAGCATCTCTAGGTTTAGGAGCTACTCGCTGGACAACAATTTTTAGAGTGCTCGTACCGGCGGCTTTTTCCGGCATTGTCGGCGGAATTATGCTCGGGCTGGGTCGCGCCATGGGAGAAACAATGGCTGCAACTCTGTTAATTGGCAATTCCAATCAGTTAAGTTTTTCGGTACTAGCTCCCGCAAATACTATTGCTTCTTTGATGGCCAATCAGTTTGCGGAAGCCTCCGGGTTGCAAGTAGCAGCTCTGATGTACACTGGGCTAATTCTGTTTATTATGACACTGATTGTTAATATTTTGGCAGAGTGGATTGTTTCTCAAGTAAGAGCGAAGTACAACTAGAAGTTTGCCGCCATTTCCTACATAGTCTTAGTTTATGTCAAATAGCGTCTCCGACGAGAATCCTTTGGTATCAAAAACAGGCAGTTTAAAGAAGGTTAAAAACAGCCCGCAAGCGCTGTTTAATCTGGCGATGACTGTACTGGCTGGATCTAGTCTGGCCATCACTCTGCTACCTTTGTTTGCGGTGCTTTCCTACGTCACCGTACAAGGTTTCAATCGCCTGAATTTAGATTTGTTTACCAAGCTGCCACCGCCGCCCGGACTATCGGGAGGCGGTATCGCGAATGCAATTGTCGGTACGTTAATGACCGTAGGAATTGCTTCTCTAATTGCTGTTCCTTTTGGTGTATTGGCCGCCGTTTATTTATCTGAATTTAGCAAAGGCTCAATAGCTCGCTGGGTACGCTTTGCTACTAATGTCCTCAGCGGCGTTCCTTCGATTATTGCCGGGGTATTTGCCTACGGTTTGTTCGTGGTAAATATGGGAGGTTTTTCGGCAATTGCAGGGGGTGCGGCGCTGGCTGTGCTGATGTTGCCCACGATTGTGCGGACTACTGACGAAGCTCTACAAATCGTCCCGCAAGATATTAGATGGGCGTCGGTTGGTGTGGGCGCTTCTAATTATCAGACGGTGTTGCAGGTGGTTTTGCCTGCGGCAATTCCGGCTATTTTAACCGGTGTGACTCTGGCAATTGCTCGCGCTGCTGGAGAAACTGCTCCTTTGATTTTCACGGCGCTCAATTCGCCTTTTTGGCCCGCAGGATTTGATAAGCCAACTCCGAGTCTTTCGGTTTTGGTGTACAACTTTGCAACGGTTCCTTTTAAGGCACAGAAAGAATTGGCCTGGGCGGCATCTTTGATTTTGGTGTTGATGGTTTTGCTGACGAGTATTCTTTCTCGCTGGGCTACTCGCCAAAAAGTTTATTGAAGTCATTAGTCATTAGTTATTAGTTATTTGTTAGTCGCTGGGTAAGGCTAATAACCAATAATTAACAACCGATAACCAATAACATTTTCGGCTTAGTTTGTAAAATTCGATTGGATTGTTACTTGTATGATGATAGATTTAGACCAGCAAACGGAAACAGTTTTACGGACAGAAAATATCAATGTTTTTTACGGCGCTTTTCACGCGGTTAAAAATGTTTCAATGGAGATTCCCAAAAATCGCATTACTGCCTTGATTGGGCCGTCGGGCTGCGGTAAAAGTACAATTCTGCGGTGTTTTAACCGCCTCAACGATTTAGTTAACGGTTTTCGTTTAGAGGGTAGAATTGATTACCACGGTCAAAATCTTTACGATCCTGATATTGATGCTGTGGCGGTGCGCCGCAAGATTGGGATGGTGTTTCAAAAGCCGAATCCTTTTCCGAAGTCGATTTATGACAATATTGCTTACGGTGCGAGGGTGAACAATTATAAGGGGGATATGGATGAGCTGGTGGAAAAATCGCTCAGCCAAGCTTATTTGTGGGATGAGGTGAAGGATAAGTTGAAGCAAAGCGGTTTTTCTCTTTCGGGTGGCCAGCAGCAGCGTTTGTGTATTGCTAGGGCGATCGCGATTAATCCTGATGTAGTGTTAATGGATGAACCTTGCGCTTCTCTTGACCCGATTTCTACGATTAAGATTGAGGAGTTGATGCGAGAACTCAAGGAAAAGTATACGATCGTGATCGTTACTCACAATATGCAGCAGGCTTCTCGGGTTTCTGACCTGACTGCTTTTTTCAATGCTAAACTTTCTGACGATGGGAAGCGGTTTGGCTATCTTGTGGAGTGTGACAAGACTGAGGTAATTTTCCAAAGTCCGAAAGAAGAGTCTACTTTGGATTATGTGAGTGGCCGTTTTGGTTGAGTCCGCGACAGGTTTTAAGCTATCGCTACACAAACGAAGTTTCTTTCTAAGAGATTAAAAATATTTAATTTGCTGAGTCTGGTAGCGACAAAAAAAACCCCGTAAAGCTTTTGTGAATTCAGAATCCCCCTTTCTTGGAGAAAGCGGGATTCTGGATTTTATGATTAAAAGCTCGATCGCACTTTTTGCAGATACAAGCCACTGATTTTTGTGAAGAAATGCTCGAAGAGTTCACATTTTCTTCATCCAATACTTGAACAGGTTTTCTTTGACCATGTTTTGCCGCATAACTTCGAGCAAGTATTCCTGAGCTTGGTCTTGGCTTAACCTTTTGACTTCTTCGCGCAGCACTTGAAGTTTGAACTGCTGTTCCATGCTGAGGCTGGTTGTAGGCATATCCATAAATCGCTCCTCCAGTTTGCTGAGATTGATGCGAAATTGATCGGAATGACGTTTCGCAGGATTTGTTGTGTCTCCTACATTGTAAACTATCATAACATTCCCTTGACAATATGTCCAAAGTACACATTTTGAAACTAATTTGTGTCGCAAAAGTACATCAAAGTGGGGGGAGCCTTATCATAAAAAGGCGTAAAGACAGGGAAGCCTAAGCCAAAGGAGCTAGTTCGTATGGATGCAATGGAGTTTTTTCAAAGCAGTGCTGGGGAGTGGCGTTCTCAGCGCAGCACTCACCACCTCGCTTTCCGCCAAGCGGAGATTGGGGATTCAAATATTCAGGTAACGGCGCTGGGTGCGGATGACGCGAGAGTCGCCGAGATTTGCAAGATGCACGAAGTCGATCCGAGCCGGGCTGCTGGGGGGGCTTTTGTGACTTGGCACGGCTCGATGGCGTGGGATAAGGATGATGAGAATCATAAAGGGTCTACGGTGTTCGCGATCGTCCCCGATCCTGAAAATCCCCGGCAGGGTTTGATGTTGCGCGAACGCGGCTATGCGGAAATTGTGCCGGTGGCTGGCCGTTTTGAGATGGATGAGGAGGATGGGCTGCTGCTGATTACCGAATACGAGACGATGAGTTCGATCGAGCGTTTCTGGTTTCCTAATCCGAACGTGCGGATGCGGACGAGTACGGTAAAGCGCTTTGGCGGTTTCAGCACTTCGACTTTTTGCACCGAAATTCGGGTGCAACCAGACTCGGATGCAACATCAGAAGCAGCAGCCGATCAAGTACCCGCCAGCGAGTTTTATTCGGCTCTGGGCTGGTAATTTGTAAGCTCGTTCCCCAGCTCTTAGGCTCGTTCCCCCAGCTTGCCTGGGAATGCTTGGCGGGAGCCGTTTGCCTCCTGTTTGACGAGGCAGAGCCTCGCCGAGTGGCGTTCCTGCCCGCTTCCGGGGAACGAGCCTTCTTTCTGCATAACTTCCCTCTCCCCTCTTCCTCCTTCCCTCTTCCTCCTTCCCTCTTCCTTCTTCCTTCTTCCTTCTTCCCTCTTCCTTCAACCTCCCCAAAGTCAACAAATGTTACAGATTGTTGCAAAAATTCAGGAAAATCAGATTTAGATTGCGGGAATCCCCTAATCTGTATGTTGGTTAGTTGTATCCGTTATGCTGGCAGCTCACGGTGTCAACTATTTCTGAAATTTGAGATAACGGAGATTTTAACGTGGCGCTACCTTTATTAAGCTACGCCCCCAAGAGCCAAAACCAGCGCGTTGCTGGTTTTGAAGTGGGGAGCGACGAGCAGCCGAGAATTTTCACAACTGAAAATGTGCTCTCGTCTGGAGACATGGAAAATTTGATTTGGGCTGGATATCGCCAGATTTACAGCGAACACCAAATCCTCAAGAGCAACCGCCAAAAGTCTTTAGAGTCGCAACTCAAGTTCGGCCAAATTACTGTGCGGGACTTTATTCGCGGTTTGGCGACTTCTTCTCCTTTCCTAGAGCGGAATTACCAAACTAACAGCAACTATCGGTTTGTGGAAATGTGCGTGCAGCGCATTTTGGGCCGGGATGTGTACAGCGAGCGCGAAAAGATTGCTTGGTCGATCGTGGTAGCCAATAAGGGGCCTCAAGGCTTTATTGACGAGTTGGTCAATAGCGAAGAGTACCTGGAAAAGTTCGGCTATGACACAATACCTTACCAGCAGCGCCGAATTTTGCCTCAGCGAGTTGGAGGGGACACTCCTTTCAACTTGAAGACGCCCCGCTACAGCGAATACCACCGTTCGCAGCTTGGCTTCCCGCAAATCATCTGGCAGACTGGCGTGCGCCGTTTTGTTCCTCAAGAGCAGCAACCGAAGGCTGGCGATCCGTCGAACTATTTGGGTATGGCGCGCAATATGCCCCTGCCTGCTAGTCCGCCGCAGCGCGTGCCTCTGGCCAATATCAATATCGAGACCATGGTTCCCCGTCGCCGGTAATTGATGCTGTCTGATGCAATTAGTTGTGTCGGGCGAGCGACTGAATCGATCGGCTTTTAGGCTGAGAGAGTTTTGAGTCTTGAGTTTTGAGGTTTGAGTTTTTTACTAAACTTGGAATCCAAAACTCGGGACTCATAATTTTTTGTCAGTTGACTGTTGACTGTTGACTGTTGTCGGTTGACTGTTGTCATTACCAATTACTAATGTTCTATGCCCTATGCCCTATGCCCAATTATCAAATGTGCGATCGCAGGCGCAATATTTTTAACAAAGTGTTGAATTGATCCGGTAAAGGTGCGATCGCCTCTATTAATTCTCCTGTTACGGGATGCTGCAATGTCAGCCGCCATGCGTGGAGAGCTTGTCCGGTTAAATTGACGCCGATAGAACGGTTGGAACTGTACATCGGGTCGCCGACAATGGGATGTTTTATCTCCGCTGTATGCACGCGAATTTGATGGGTGCGGCCGGTTTCTAATTGATAGTGCATTAAGCAATAGTTGCCGATTCTTTCTTTGATTGTCCAGTGAGTAACTGCGGGGCGACCGCCTTTTTCTACTGGTACTACCGCCATTTTTTTCCGGTCTGTGGGATGCCGCCCTATGGGTAGGTCTATTGTGCCTGTTTCGGTGTTGGGAGCGCCGTAAACTATGCCTAAATATTCGCGGCGGGCTGTTTTAGTTTTGAGTTGGGCTTGCAGGTGTTGGTGGGCTATGTCGGTTTTGGCGATCGCGATCGCACCTGTTGTATCTTTGTCTAATCTGTGTACGATTCCCGGCCGCTGAACTCCGCCTATTTCTGCTAGGGGACAGTGCGCTAACAGAGCGTTGACTAATGTACCGTCTTGGTGTCCGGCGGCTGGATGGACTACTAATCCGGCGGGTTTGTTGATAATAATTAGGCTGTCGTCTTCGTAGAGAATGTCGAGGGGAATTGCTTCGGCCTGCAAGGAAGTGGGCTGGGCTTCTGGTAATGTGAGGTGGATGCGATCGCCCGTTTTTACTGATATTTTTTTCGAGGTGCAGGTTTCGTCGTTGACTTTTACATTGCCTTGTGATATGAGGCTTTGGATTCGCGATCGGGATAAGTCCGGTATCTGGTTTGACAGCCAAATATCTAATCGCTGATTGACATTACTGCGATCGAATTTCTCTGTATTTTCTACTGTGTAAATCTGTGCCGCAGTGTCTGTTTCTATCATTTACTTTTTACTATTTTTTGCCAAGTGTGTAAAGCAAATATCTTCATCATAACATCTGTGAGTTAGTTCGCGATCGCACGGGTAGCGAGAAACCGGGTTTTTTCACTGCAATACTTCGTTTCTGCCCGCAGACTGGGTAAAAAACCCGGTTTCTTTGGTCGGAGTGGTTAAGTCGTTTGAGTATAATCGTCTTTTCTATCGACAATTGTCGCAGTGGCCGCACTGCATAGATTTTGCCTCATTTGCAAACCCAAAAGCTTGCAGCAAAAATTGCCACCTACACTGGCGATGTTTGAGATATTTTGCCATTTCTTCGGCTGCGGTAAAATTTGATTTTTCGGCTTTTTGCTGTGCAGATTTATCGATCGCATAATTAAAAGGATCTTGCCATGTTAATTGTCCGCTGCTGTGCAAGATTGAAAGGGCGAGATCGCTTTCGGGAAATTCGCGGGAAACTGCTTCTATATCGCCTTTAACTGGCAGTTTTTTGGCTAATTGCTGAGCTTCTCGATATTGCGATCGCAATTTATCTTGAAAAAATTGCCCTCTTTGTTTATCTTCAGGATAAAGCAAACCCGTCGGTTCGCTAATCAATGTCAGGGCGATCGCCGATTTGCCGTCGCGTCCGCCTCTACCAATTTCCTGAATGTATTCCGATAATAGCAAAGGTGCTTGAAAGTGAACAACCCACCGGACATCGGGCTTATTAATTCCCATCCCGAATGCTGAGGTACAAGTCACAAATTTAAGCTCATTGTTCAGCCAAGCTTTTTCTATTTTTCTTCGTGATTCGGGGCTCAAACCTGCATGATAGGCGGCTGTTTCATAACCTGCTTCTTTCAACAAATCCGCCAAGTTCTCGCTATCTTTTCTGGTGCGGACATAGACTAAACCGGCTTGTTTTGGTCTAGCTTTGATAAAATTTAATAACTGCTGCTTGCGTCCTCTCCGTGTCCACACAGTCTGCACTTGCAGGTGCAGGTTAGAACGGTAGGGACTTAGCAGAAAGGCTTCTGGTTTTTGCAGTTTCAAGACATTTTTGATTGTTTTTTGTGCTTCCGGGTTGGCGGTAGCGGTGAAAGCTGCGATCGCAATTTTACTATTTGCTGGTTTAGCTTTCAACAAAGCCGATCGCACTGTGCCCAAACGGCGGTAAGCTGGTCTAAAAGTATCGCCCCACTGCACTAAACAGTGAGCTTCATCTAATATTAAACCGTTGATTTGGATGTGCGGCTGACTGATAATTTCCCAGACAGGTTTGCTGAGTAATGTTTCGGGAGACAGGTACAGCAATCTTAATTTGTTTTGTTGCAGCGACTGCATAGTTTGTCGGCGCTGCGCTGTTGGCAATTGACTGTGGAGGAGGGAAGCGGGAAGATTGCGATCGCGCAATTCTTGCACTTGATTTTCCATCAGTGCGACTAACGGCGAAACTACCAACGTTAAGCCTGTTTGTAACAAAGCTGGCAGTTGAAAGCAGATTGATTTGCCACCACCTGTCGGCATAATTATAATTGTATCTTTTCCGGCTAATAAACTGCCGACGATTTCTCCTTGGGGTGGTCGAAAGTCGTCGTATCCCCATATTTTTTGGAAGGCGGCGCGGGCTTGATTTAATGATGTTGGTTCTGGTTGGCATTTCATTTGATTTATCCCCAAATCAGACGTAATGTGAGCAGTGCGTGCCCTACATAATTAAATTTTGTGTAAGTCCTGATGTACCAATAAACCGGGTGGTTGGTTTCATAGTATGCAAGTATCGAGCAGAATAAGTGTTAATTTAATAACAGTTAATAATTTTACTTTTGGAATTATGAACGCAAGCACGTTAAGCGAAGTTTTCAGCTATCGGCAAAAGACTTGTGATCTTTTGGATACCGCAGGTCTAGCAGAAGCAGTGCATGAAGATGGTTTTGCGCTGATTCCTGGTGTACTCAGTCCGTCGGAAGTGGCGCAAACCAAGGAAGCACTCGATCGCCTGCAACCCTTCGGACTCGACGGTAGCAGTTGGAGTGAATTGAACCAGCATTTTAAGTGCGTTTTTAATCGCGATCGCCTGTGGCTCTCCTATGCCGATCGACCCGGTATCATTGAATTAGCCGAAGCATTAATGGGCAGCGATTGCCACATTATCGGCATGACTGCGTGGAAAAGCGGGCCCGGTTATGATGGTTGGCGCGTCCACGTCGATCAGGTGTTTGTACCCGTGCCCGAAAGCGTGTTTGCCGATCGCACTTTTCAACTGCCAGTATGGATTTGTACAGCCCATTTCTATCTCAGCGACATCGCAGAAGACCTCTGTCCTACCTACATTATTCCTGGTAGTTACAAGTCTGGTCGAAAACCAGATCGCGGGGAAGAAACTTGGAACGGACACTCCCCAGAACCAGTTTTATGCAAAGCCGGAGATGTGTTATTTTTTCGCAGTGAAATTTGGCACTCCGGCGGCCGAAATACGACCACAGATGGAACTCGCTACTTACTGCAAGTGCATTATTCCCACCGCAACATCGCCCAGAAATTTTCGCCTTGGCCGTGGCAGTTTAACCCCGAAATTATCGCTACCGCTACTGAACGGCAACTGCGGCTTTTAGGCAAGCATCCCGAGTCAAATTACGGGTGAAATATATGATAAATTTGAGACTTAAATTGCATTAATTGCCTCCCCATAACAGGCAATTATCTGCGTTTATCTGTGTTTATCTGCCTTAGATCTGCGGTTGACGGACCCTCTCAAAAATTTATGTAATTGCTCGTCTATTTTAGATTTTGAGTTTTGGATTTGAGAAGATCGTCCATTCTAGAACCCTGCGAATTCCCGAATATCTTCAGCAATCCAAAATCCAAAATCCAAACTCTAAAATCGCCTAAGATTGACCGTCACGGCGGCCGAGTTCGTAAACGCCGCCACCAATACAGGCGATCGTACCCATAGATACCGCCCAACCAGTGCCCAGAGACAATTCGACCCCCCAATTGCACAATCCGCCCACAATCAAAAAGGGCAAAATGCTCAACAGCGAAGCGTAAAAGGCATTTTGAGCTTCTCTCGCTTGGCGGGTTCTTTCAAACTCGGCTTCCGACGTGTAGAGGGATCTCTCGGCAAAATTCATCCAGCGGTTGAGTTGCAGGATTACCCATTCTGTCAGGGGCGACAAACCCCAGTACAAAGCCAAAGACCACAAGGACGCACCGGCGATCGCAGTTGCATCTATCGCAAAACTAAAGGGAAAAATTTCAGTAAGCATTGCTTGATGTGTGTTATGAATTTGAGATGTTGGATGAGATCCAAAATCCCCGAACTACTATAGTGTTAAGCAAAAGCTCGATCGAATTCAACCGCAGCACGAATTCCTCGGCCAATTTTTTTTTATCACCCCTGGGCATTTACCCGGAAGCCTTGACACGGGTTTTGGATGGAGTAAGATACACGTTGTTGATAAACTGATTCGCGATCGCGGGTAGAGCTCAAAGCCAATCTTGCAGCGAATTGGCATAATTTACATCTTGCGCCCTTCTCAACAACGGGGAAGATACCCGTTCCACAAAGAATGATTTTTTTGGTGGGCCGGAAAGCCCGCCCCTGAAAGCTTTATTGACAAGGGTGCAAGATGTGAGCCTAACAGACAACGCACACTCACACACACATTTAACTTTGAGCCGTGAAAAAAATCCTGCAAGACTCTAGAGGCCCGCTGACGGTAAAACGCTTTTTTCGTCTCAGACAGATGCTGCTGCTGGCACTTTCGATCGGCATTGTGTTAATCAGCCCTTATTTGCAGCAGCAGGTGGTCAAAGCTCAGTCAGGCTTACCAAGCAGAGTAGCGACGGGTAATTTGTGGCAAGAAGCTTCTTTTCCAGTCGAAAACTTTGAAACATACACTTCCGCCTTCGGCCCCCGCGGGGGAGATTTTCATTACGGTTTGGACATGGCGGCCCCGGAAGGCAGCTATATCCGCAATTGGTGGGCCGGGCAAATTGTGGAAGTTTGGGAAGATGGCCGGTGCGGCACTGGTATGGTGGTGCGATCTGGAAATTGGGAACACATCTACTGTCACCTCAGAGGCCGAGTGCTAACGGCTAACGGCGGGCGTTATTATACCGATAGCGAAGGTACCTTGCAAATTTGGCAGGGTCAAACTGTGCCTGCGGGTGCGAGAATTGCCAGAGTTGGGATGACCGGCCGCACGAGTGGGCCTCACTTGCACTGGGGATTGAAGTACGGCGGCCGCTGGGTAGACCCGGCTTTGGTACTCCGGGAAATGTACGCGCAACAATCTTAAACAGTTGACAGTTGACAGTTATTACCAATAATATATTGTCCGGTTAAACACTTGTCATTGCGACCGTAGAGAAGCAATCGCAGAAACATTGCGATTGCTTGGTTTCACTCCCTGCGGACATATCGTAAGTGATTAGGCGGACATGATATAACGAATGACCACTGACCACTGCCAACTGACTCTTTACCTCGGTGTCAACTCTTTTTTGGTCAACTCGCTGTACCGAGAGACAATTTGACGGAATTCGTCGCCGTCGATCGTTTCTTCATCCAACAGCGCTTCGACAAGTTTGTCTACCAAATGGCGGTTTTCACGGATAATCCGGCGAGCTTCTTCGTAGCAGTTAAAGGCAATTTCCCGGACTTGCCGATCGATCTTGATTGCCATTTCTTCGGAATACTCTGATCGCGAATTCCAGCTCTGACCCAAAAAGACCTCATTGTTCGGACTTTCCAAAGCCACAGGCCCCAAATCCGACATTCCATAAAGCGTTACCATCTCCCTCGCGAGACTGCTAACTGCTTTGATATCGCCGCTGGCACCCATGGTTACTTCAGCATCGCCGTAAACTTCAGCCTCTGTCGCCCGTCCCCCCAAGGCTACTGTAATCTGGCTTAACAGCCAAGCCCGACTCCTCAGACCTTCACTATCGAGCATTTCGTCGTCGAGGGCAAACTTAGCAAAGCCTGCGATACCGCCGGAACGGGGAATAATCGTTACTTTTTCAAGTGGATCGGCATTTTTGAGCATGGTCGCGACTAGGGCGTGTCCGACTTCGTGGTATGCTACTATCCACTTTTTCTTGCTATCTAGCAGCGGGTTGAGGCTAAGCCCGATCGTGATCCGGTCGAGCGCGTCGTAAACTTCTAAGTTGCTAATAGTGTCTTTACGACGCCGCGCGGTGAGAATTGCTGCTTCGTTGAGCAAGTTTGCCAAGTCGGCGCCGGAAAAGCCGGGAGTGCGACGGGCGATCGTGTCTAGGGCAACTTCTGGGTCGAGTTTTTTGTTGCGCGCGTGAACTTGCAAAATCCCTAAACGCCCTTTGTAACTGGGCAAATCTACCGTTACTTGGCGATCGAACCTGCCGGGCCGCAGCAGGGCGGTATCGAGTACGTCGGGGCGGTTAGTAGCTGCAATCACAATCACGCCACTGTTACCCTCAAAGCCGTCCATTTCTGTCAGCAACTGATTGAGAGTTTGTTCGCGTTCGTCGTTGCCGCCGCCGATACCAGCGCCGCGCTGCCTTCCTACGGCGTCTATTTCGTCGATGAAGACGATGCAGGGCGAATTTTCTTTAGCTTTGCGGAACAAGTCGCGGACGCGGGAGGCGCCAACTCCGACAAACATTTCGACAAATTCGGAACCGGAGATGCTGAAGAAGGGGACGGCTGCTTCGCCTGCGATGGCTTTTGCCAGCATTGTTTTGCCGGTTCCTGGAGGCCCGATTAACAGAACTCCTCTGGGAATTTTGGCGCCTATGGCGTTGAACCGTTCGGGTTTTTTGAGGAAGGTTACGACTTCTTGCAGTTCTTCTTTAGCTTCTTCGATGCCTGCTACGTCGTCGAACATCACGCCGGTTTTGGCTTCCATTTGGAAACGAGCTTTGGATTTGCCGAAGTTCATGGCATTTCCTTGAGATTGGGTCGATCGGCGCAGGATTGCCATCAACACTGCCAACACTGCAAAAATCACTAGCAAGTTTACTACTAAACTGACTGCGGCCGCGTTGTCGGCTGTTTGTTTGACTTCAAAGTCAATCTTTTTGGCGCGGATTTGCGAGTACAGTTCTCGGTTGTTGTAGTCGAACAGACTAACTGATTGGGTTAAATCGCTTTTTTGATTTTTTAGCTTAACCTTGGCAGTTTTTTGAGTTTCGTCTACTTCGATTTTACTGACTTGCCCTTTTTCTATGTTGTCGATCAGTTGGCTGTAACTCATGGTGTTTGGCGCGCTGTCGGCAAACACCGGGGTCGAGAGCAATATTCCTTGAGAAATCACCAAACTGCCCAGGATGCGCCAAAGATTCCGTCCTGGAATTGATTTTTTAGGATTCTGGCTCGATTTGTCTTTGTTTACAGCTAGATGCCCCAGCCATGCGTGTTTCCAAGAATTTTTCATATTGCTTTGCCCAAGGTTGAAGACTGCCAAGATTGACCGCTTTTGGTTTGCTACGTTCATTTATTTTAACAAGATGGCGAGTGTTGAATGGGTTTATCTCTCGCTGGATCTCAAGAGACCCCTCAAGAGGGGGGTTTTGAATCCACTGTTCCTCTAGAAACCGGGTTTTTTACCTAATCTGGGGGCTGCAAGGAAGTATTTTGCTCAAAAAACCCGGTTTCTGGGCCCCATCCGTAAATCTAAAATCTAAAATCGATTGACAGTTGTCTATCGAACTTGCTATGTTAATCATACTCGTAATGAGTACGTTTTAGAAAAACAGTTATTGTTTTTAAGCTTTATGGTAAAAATAGTCGGCATTGGTGGAAGTTTGCGGGCTGGCTCCTACAGCCAGTTAGCATTGGAGGTGGCAGCAGAACGGGCGCAGGTCCTGGGCGCAGAAGTTGAAATCTTCGATTTGCGATCGCTAAATCTGCCATTCTGCAATGGTGAGAATGATTATATCGATTACCCGGATGTGGAAAAGCTGCAGAATGCGGTTAAGCAAGCCGACGGCTTGATATTGGCAACACCGGAGTATCACGGTAGCGTCAGCGGTGCTCTCAAGAATGCCCTAGATTTGATGAGTTTTGAGCATTTGGACGGGAAAGTTGCGGGTGCGATTAGCGTTTTGGGAGGGCAAGTTAACAGCAACGCACTCAACGATTTGCGCGTGATTTTGAGATGGGTGCACGCTTGGGTAATTCCGGAACAAATTGCGATCGGACAAGCTTGGAAAGCTTTTAGTCCTGATGGTAAATTGTTGGATGAAAAACTGTCTGAAAGGTTCGACGAATTTGCTCGGAGTTTGGTAGAAAATACGCGGAAATTGCAAGGAATTTCGTAATTGTATTTCAGGAAAAACGCACTCCTGGACGCAACTGGCCTATTATTCGGATGCGTCAGTTGCCATAATTTCTCGATTTGAAGAGCTTTTTTCTCTAGTAGAGCACCCTACAAGCTGTAATGTAACAGTCAACAGTCAACAGTCAACAGTCAACAGAGTTAAAATGGCATATCGATCATGTCTCCGAAAGGATGGGGTACGTCGATCGGCATTCTTCCGGGTTTTGACTCATATTTGTCAATCCAGTTTTTGGCCAATTCCAAAGCTTCCTCCTCAGTCTTGGCATTTTGGACGGCGACGTGGCGGTTGCCGCGACTATCCCAAACCTCGACGTAGAAGACTTTCTGAGATTGAATAATCCAACCTTTATAAGTGTCTGCTGGTTCCATAGTGAGAATCCTAAAATAATCGGGCGGGGAGTTCCACTGGCGAGCTAATTGTAAATATTGCCCTGCATAAAATGAATTTTACGGAGGTTTCTATAGTATTTTTGGAAAAAAGTCAGTTTTACGGTTAACCTCATGACTCGACTCCTGAAGCAATTATTTAACTGGAGAAAATATCTCCAACCTTTGGCGACGACGATCGCGATCGCCCTAATCGCATCGCAGATGGCGGTATTGCCAGCATTGGCGACGGGTGTATACGAAATCCCACTGTTGTCGGCGGGCGATCGAACTTGGGTGTTCGACAAAGGCGACGTGCTCAGCCGCAGCAGCGAAAGCAATATCAGCAGCGTGCTCGACAATCTGGAAAACAAAACAGGGAAACAAGTCAGATTTGTCACCATCCACCGCTTAGACTACGGCGAAACGGCTGCCACTTTCACCGACCAACTGTTTGAACAGTGGTTTCCCGCAAAAGAAGACCAGACTAATCAAATTTTACTCGTTCTCGACACTGTTACCAACAGCGCGGCAATTCGCACCGGCGAAGGGGTTAAGTCCCTGCTAACCGATGAAATTGCCCAGAGTGTAGCTGGGGAAACCGTGCAAGTGCCGCTGCGGGAAGCCAATAAATACAACGAGGCATTTACGGCTGCAAGTACGCGCATTGCAACTGTTTTGTCGGGCGAACCCGATCCGGGTCCTCCTGAAGTTGTGGACAACATTCAAGTTGAAGGCACGTTTAAAAAAGCTGAAGAAACAGACCAAGGCAATGCCACAGTTGTTGTGGTTGTGCTGTTGGTATTGGCGACAGTGATTCCGATGGTGACTTATTTCTGGTATCAAGGTTTTTCTTGAACAGTTGACTGTTGACTGTTGACTGTTGACTGTTGACAGCGAGGTTTTTAAACAGTTGATGCTTCGACTAATCTTGAACGTATTCTCGATCGCTCAACAATGCAATTTCTGCCCGTACAAATTCCCGTCCCAGATAAGCCGCGTGATCTAACATTGTCACCGGGCTGGGGCGGGTTTCTTCTAGGATTTTGACGCAAAGCTCTTTGGCGGTTCTGCCGGTAAAAAGTGTGACTTCTGTGCGTTCTACTTTGCCACGGGCGGGGATTGGTTTACCAGTTTCGGGATCGACGGCCAGGCCTCGATCGTCGATGATGTTGGTGAAATGTTTGGCACAAATTAAGCTGGTTTCGCGATCGAGATAGATGATGAAGTAGCCGCCTGGATCGAGGTCGATGTGGCGTTTGGATAGCTTGTCATCAATTGCGGTGAGGTTTTCCAAGGTTTGACTCATGGTTGGTGAAAGAAAGTAAACAATAGCTGTAATTTTTGCTGCTATTTCTAGTTTAGTCGGCTGCGGGACAAGTTTGGGACATTGGTTGGATGCGGGGGAAAGTTTGGGCGATCGACATTCTCTGGGATATCTCTGGGGACAGGGCTGAGCCTAAGTCCGGTGCGGGGTTGTGCGATTTTTAATGAGTGGTATAAGATTGAGGGCTGTAGGAAGAGTTGTTGAAATTGATAGAATGAACCGCAGAGAGCGCAGAGAACGCAGAGTGAAATAAGAGAGAAAAATAAAATATGTTATCATTGGGATGAATAACATTTTGTATTAAATTAGAGATGAAATTTATAGATTTGTTTTCAGGAATAGGAGGTTTCAGACAAGGTTTTGAAAGAGTTGGCTTTGAATGCGCTTTTTCCTGCGAAATTAACAGCAAATGCCGAGAAGTTTACCAGGATAATTTCAGTGACGTTCCTTTTGCCGACATCAGTAACATCAATCCCGCCGATTTAGCAGACTTTGATGTTTTAGTCGCCGGCTTTCCTTGCCAACCTTTTAGCATCTGTGGCAAAAAGTTGGGTTTTGAAGATACGAGAGGCACACTGTTTTTCGAGATTTGTAAAATTATTAAAGTAAAACAACCTCAAGTAATTGTCCTAGAAAATGTCAAGCACTTAATCCATCACGACAAGGGAAATACATTAAAAGTAATTATTGCCAGCCTGAGAGAGTTGGGATACAGCGTGAAGTACAAAATGCTGAATGCTAAAGACTTTGGAATTCCTCAACATCGTGAAAGAATATTCATTATTGCAACTAAAGGTAAAGACTTCAATTTTTCTCGACTTAAAAGCAAGTTTCCTCCGCAACTCAGAGAATTTCTAGACGAGACAGGGCATTTTGAAATATTGGACAAATCTGAGTATACTTTAATTGAGTCTCCGAGAAAGCAAGATTCGGGACTGGTATTTGTAGGTTACAGAAATAAAGGTACTTGGAAAACGGGCGTGAGGCCAAATACAGAACATTTATCGAGAGTTCACAGACAGCCTAATCGCATTTATTCGGTAGATGGAGTGCATCCCACAATTCCTTCGCAAGAAACCTCGGGCAGGTTTTTTATCTACATTCCTGAGCAAGATATTGTGAGAAAGTTGACGCTTAAGGAATGTTATCGACTTATGGGTTTTCCTGAAGATTTTAAAAGTTATCCGAGTGCAGGGGAAAGTTACAAGCAAATTGGGAATTCGGTTTGTGTACCGGTTGTGGAGGCGATCGCCAAAGAAATATTAAGTCAAAATTTATTATATGATGAAAAGAAGGAACTACAAAGATGCCCAGAGTTTCAACTGCTTGTAGAAGCCGGGACTCTAGTTAACACTATTACTTGAAATAAATTTTGTTATTAAACAATTTTAGCCTTAACCAAGCGCTAACTTTGAGCTATAATATAAGTCACCCAAGATAGATATAGTTGTCATGGAAGAATTACTCACCTTAAAAAGCTTACTGCTAAAAGGGGATATACCTGGGTCATTAGCTATAGTTGAAGAACTAGAAGAAATGAGCAAAAAAGACATCATTAAAACTATTCGCAGCTATGCAGTGATTTTACTATTGCATCTGATTAAACAGCAAGCTGAAAATCGTACAACTCGCTCTTGGGATATCTCGATTCGGAACTCGGTTTTAGAAATTCAGGAGGAAAATAAGCGACCGAGAGGCGCGGGATTTTACTTACCTCTAGAAGAGTTACTCATTGTTTTAGAAATGGCGTATCGACAAGCTATTAATAAAGCTTCCCTAGAAGTGGAAGAAGGGCGTTATGAACCAAAAGAATTGTCGCAGTTAGTGAATCAAGAGGCACTTATTAATCAAGCAATGACTTTAATTTCACAAGAAGCTGAAGATAAGGACTAAAGTTACCCAAAGTCAGGAGACGGCAATGCCGTTTCCCTACCTCAATTAATTGTAGGGAAACGGCATTGCTGTCTCCTCGATTTTTGTAAGGACACGCCAGTGCCGTTTCCCTACTTGATTAGGCGGGAACTTGGATTTTTTCGGTGCCGGCCAGTTCAAAGGCTGCGTGAATTGCTTTCAAAGCAGTTACACCTTGTTCCTCATCCACAACGCAGCTAATTTTAATCTCAGAAGTTGCAATCATTTGAATGTTGATTTGCTGGCGGGAAAGCGCTTCAAACATCTTTGCCGCTACTCCCGGATGCGCTACCATCCCGGAACCGACAACGCTAACTTTGGCAATTTGTGTATCGACTGCTACTTCGCCCCATCCGAATTCAAGCGCCGATTTTTCAAGGGCGTTTTTAGCAGCTTCGGCGTCAATTTGCGCTACGGTAAATGCAATGTCGCGAGTTAATATGCCGTCTATATTGTGGCAGCGCTGCGACTGAATGATCGTGTCTACGCTGATATTTTCCTCGGCTAAAAGTCCGAACAGTTTTGCTGCTACTCCGGGGCGATCGGGCAATTGGCGAATTGCTAGACGCGCTTGATTGATATCCAACGCAACGGCGCGGACTGCGGGCGGTTTTTGGGATGATGAACGCAGCCCAATAGGGGAGTTGGCAACATCAAATGTTTTGCAGAGTTCGGCAACGGCCCGATCGCAATCTTCGGCATCGATCGCACAACTAACTTTCACCTCGGATGTAGAAATCATTTGAATGTTAATTCCCGCATCCGCTAAAGTCTTAAACATCTGCGCCGCTACCCTCGGACGA
Source organism: Microcoleus sp. S13C4 (assembly GCF_036700865.1). Lineage (NCBI taxonomy): Bacteria > Bacillati > Cyanobacteriota > Cyanophyceae > Oscillatoriales > Microcoleaceae > Microcoleus > Microcoleus sp. S13C4. The sequence goes on along the minus strand of NZ_JAUBPS010000020.1, from coordinate 36,934 downwards.
CCGATCATTCCCGCACCCGCAATGCTAACTTTAGCTATTGGCCGCTCTTCTGCTTTCACTTCCGGTTCTCCCAATTCTGGGCGAGAATTCTTGCCGAGGGTGGGAATAATTGCATCTGCAACCGCAGTAGCTTGTTGGAGAGATTTTCGCGTCACTGTGAAGGCGATATCGTTAGTATTTCCTTCATGAATTGACTGGATAATTAAGTCTACATCGAGGTTTTGTTGGGCGATCGCACCAAACAACCGCGCTGCTACGCCGGGGCGATCGGGCAAACGCAGCAGCGACACCCCTGCCTGATCTAAGTCAAATTCCACCGCATCCACCGCGGTTGCGAGCTCCAAACCCTCCAAAGGCCGAAGTTTCGGGGGTGGGGACACTACCCGCGTACCGGGGGCGTCACTCCAGCTAGAAAGCACTACCAGCGGCACGCCGTAATTTTTGGCAATTTCTACCGCGCGCGGGTGCAGGACTTTTGCGCCCAAACTCGCCAATTCAAGCATTTCGTCGCAGGTGATTTCGTCCATTAATTGGGCGTCGGCAACCAAGCGCGGATCTGTAGTCAGAATTCCGGGCACGTCGGTATAAATTTCGCACCTGTCTGCCCGCAGCGCTGCGGCGAGGGCAACTGCTGTCGTGTCGGAACCGCCACGGCCCAAGGTGGTAATTTCCAATTCTCCGGCATCGGCTATGCCTTGGAACCCCGCAACCACAACGACTTTACCGCTTTTTAACTGGCTCTCAAGCCGATTTGGGTCGATTCGCAAAATCCGGGCGCGGGTGTGGGCTGCTTCGGTGACAATGCCGACTTGGGCGCCGGTGAGGGAAATGGCGGGCTGTCCCATTTCCTGCAATGCCATGCTCAAAAGTGCGATCGAGACTTGTTCCCCAGTGGAAAGCAACATATCCATTTCCCGCTTGTTGGGATTTGCGGAAATTTCCTTGGCGAGTTTAACTAAACCGTCGGTGGTTTTGCCCATCGCCGAAAGTACGACAACGAGAGAGTTGCCAAGCTGTGCTGTTTTTACTACTCGTCGGGCTACTTCCAGAATGCGATCGACTGTGCCAACCGAGGTTCCGCCATATTTCTGAACAATTAGTGCCATAGGACTTACACAAAAAGTGATGCAATACTTAAGTTAATATACGCAAATTTTTGATAATAACCGATGAATGTTTATATCGTTTCTGAGGAGGCTGCTAGGCGATCGGGTTTTTACAGCACATGCAGTATTGTCCGTCGGGATGAATTTGGTCTAAAATGGGTCGAATTGATGTTGTTAATAGGATGCTTTGAGGGTGTTCTTGAAAATTTTTCACAAAAGTACCGTCGGAGTCTGGTAATTGAGTGTGGTCTGGGAAATCAGTTGCTACAATTTCGGGTTTTTCGGTGACACTCATGTTGACCTCTTGAATGTTGAAAAATTATACTTATAATTGGTGAAGGAGAGATTAATTATGCTATTATGTCGTGGCCAACCTCCGATTGCTATCTAGAATATTTTAAATAATATGAGTCAGTACAAGTTAATTATTTTTGACTTCGACGGCACTTTGGCAATTACTCACAAAGCTATTGTATTTTGCTTTACCAAAACTTTTGAAAGTTTCAATATTACCCCGCCTGCTGCTGATACTATTATAGGTACGATTGGCATCAATTTACCCAATAGTTTTAAAATCCTCCATCCGGCGATTGAGGAAAGCGCAATTCCCGAATGGGTTGAAACTTATCGCTCTTATTATCGGAGGGAAGGTGAAAAGCAGGTAGATTTATTCCCGGGGACAAAGCAAATTGTGCAGTTGGCGCGCCATTCTGGATTGAGCCTGGGAGTTTTTAGCAACAAACACGTTAGTTTTGTGAATTTGTTACTGCAAAAATTGAAAATCCAGAGTTTTTTTGATTTAATTTTAGGTGATGACGGACAAATTCTTCTGAAGCCGAATCCGGCTGTTTTTCACTCGATTATTAAACCGCTGTTCCCGGAGTTGGATAACAGTCAAATTTTAATGGTGGGCGATACAGCGATTGATTTGCTGTTTGCTAAAAATGCTGGGATAGATGTTTGTTGGGCAGCTTACGGATATGGCGATCGCGCTCAGTGTCTCGCCCTAGAACCGACTTTCGCGATCGAGGATATTTCGGAATTGGTCGCGCTCGTTCAAAATTAATCTTGACTCTGTTTTTTTTAGAAGAGTGTGAATCCTTTAAATAAAAAAATAAATAAAAAAATATTTTACTAGAGCCGGACGCTCAATTTGTTTTGATTCACTCGAAAAAATAAATGCGCGAACCTGTAAGCCGCCCAAACTCTGCCAAGTAAACCATACCAGAGATAGAGTGATCGCCGGAACAGCTATTATAAATTAACAAGTAGGATTCCTATGAAGGTAGAAGGCAGAAGCAAAAAAAGATGGATGCCAGATTTTTTGTAGGTATAATTTATCGCTCAAATTTTGCATAATAACCTTCTAACTTCTGCCTTCGCTAAACAGGCAATTCTGTTAAACATTAGGGTGTGCTGTCAGTCGGGATCGACAATAAACTCAATATATAGAAACTCATGCAGATCGATATAAGCATTCCTTCTGAAACGCTATCGCCGACTCGCACTGGCGGCAATGCACCGAATTTAATAGAAGAAGTATTTCGACTGTACGATCGCGCCCTGGCAGCTACCAGCAACGGCATCGCGATCGCGGACGCTACCCGGCCGGACAAGCCAATAGTCTACTGCAACCCGGCTTTCGAGAAGATTACAGGCTACGATCGCAGCGAAATAATTGGGAAGAACTGCCGCTTCCTGCAAGGCCCGGATACCGATCGCGCTGCCGTCGATCAAATCCGCGTAGCGCTGAAAGAACAACACGACTGCAAAGTAGTTCTGAAAAACTACCGCAAAGACGGCACCCCATTCTGGAACGAACTCACCATCTCGCCCGTGCGCGACAGCAGCGGGCTCGTCACCCACTTCATCGGCGTCCAATCGGATATCAGCGATCGCAAACAAGCAGAAGAAGCCCTCAAACAAACCGAGGCAAAATACCGCAGCATCTTTGAAAACGCCACCGAAGGCATATTTCAAACCACCCCAGACGGGCGCTACCTCAGCGCCAACCCGGCACTCGCCCGAATGTACGGCTACGATTCCCCGTCAGAACTGATTGCAAAATGTTCGGCAAAAAACCTTTACGCCGATCGCACCCGCCGCGCTTCCTTCATTGCAGAAATCAGCAAAAATGGCTCCCTGAAAGAGTTTGAGTCCTGCGTCCGCCGCAAAGACGGCAGCACTACCTGGATCTCGGAAAACGTGCGCGAAGTCCGCGACGAAGGCGGCGAACTCCTTTACTACGAAGGAACCGTCGCCGAAATCGCCGCCCGCAAACAAGCCGAAGCAGCCCTGCGAAATCAAGAATACTGGCTGAAAACCGCGATCGACGCCGTGCCCGACGCGATCAACCTCACAGACAGCGAGGGGCGCTGGCTGATTGCCAACGACTGCGCCCTGCAACTTTTGGGCTGGGAAACCGCAGACTACCAGGGCAAAACGACTGCCGAACTCGCTGCCGTCGCCACTGGGAGAGTCAGAGAAATCCTCCTAACTTGGCAGGAAACCGACGAAACCACCTGGGAAGCAGGCACTCTTACCTCCAGCCGCCAAATTGTCTCCTTGCCCACAGGCGGCAGCAATTTGTTTGAAGTGCGGAAAGTGCCACTGTTCAACCCCGACGGTTCGCGCAAAGGTTTGGCAGTGGCGGGGCGGGACATCACCCAGGAAGTGGCAGCGGATGCAGCTTTGCGAGACAGCGAACAGCGGTTTCGGGCAATTTTTGAACGCGCTGCGATCGGCATGGTAGTCGCTACCCTCGAAGGTGTTGCGATCGCCACTAATCCGGCATTTCAAGCTATGCTGGGGATCTCGGAAGCTCAACTGCGGGGTATGGGACTCGACGACTGCGCGCACCCGGAAGACGCGCCAGTTTCGCGGGAGTTGCACCGACAGTTGGCCGCGGGTTCGCGCGAAGCTTACCAAATCGAGAAGCGCTACCTCCGCCCAGACGGCAGCATCAGGTGGGGACGCCTCAGCGCCTCTGTCATCGATAGCAGTCAGGGAACGCCACAGTTTATTTTGCAAATGGTAGAAGATATTACCGATCGCAAACAAGCTGAGTCAGCTTTGTTGCAAAATGAGGCTAAGTGGCGATCGCTGATTCTCAACAGTTCCGACATCATTACTATTCTCGACAAAAGCGGTCGCATTGTTTACGAAAGCCCTTCTGTAGAAAAAGTGTTGGGCTACGAACCAGAGGAACTCGCCCGTCAAATTGCCGTCGATTTCATCCACCCTGACGACCTTCCCTCCCTGATGTCCGACAGCGAAAAAATGATCGCAAATCCAGGCGATCCCATCGCCGTAGAAGGTCGCTTCCGGCGCGCTGACGGTTCTTGGTGTTTTCTCGAAGGCGTGGGCATTAACTTGCTAGCAGACCCCACTGTGAGGGGAATTGTGATCAACTCCCGCGACATGACGGCGCGCAGGCAAGCAGAGTACCGCCTCAGCAAAATCAACGAGTGCTTTTTGGGATTCACCACCGACGCCGCTGACAACATCCAGCGCCTGACATCCTTAGCCGGCGAGCTTTTGGGCGGAAGCTGCGCCATCTACAGCCATGTCGGTGACGGTCTGCTGCGCGCGATCGCAACTTGGCAAGCGCCGCCGGACTACCCGCTGGTCGATCGCGCCGAGGGCCACATCTGCACCGACGTATGCAGCAAAGGAAGCGATCGGGCTGTAGCCATTCCTGACTTGCAGAACACGATCTACGGCCAAACCGATCCCGCTGTCATCCGCTACAAACTGCAAAGCTATCTGGGACAAGCAGTGCGGCTGGGCGACAATTACGTGGGTGCGCTGTGCGTTGTCTACACTGAGTCGATCGCGCCCACAGAAGCCGACTGCAAGCTGATCGGAATTATTGCCGGGGCGATCGGAGTTGAGGAAGAACGGGCCGCCGCTGCCGATCGCGATCGGCAAAAATCCGAAGAACTGCAAACAGCTTTGCACGAATTGCAGCAAACTCAAATGCAGTTAGTACAAACCGAAAAAATGTCTTCCCTCGGACAGGTGCTAGCAGGAATTGCCCACGAAATAAACAACCCAGTTGGCTTTGTCGCCGGCAACCTCTGCCACGTCCGAGGCGACGTTCTCGACTTGTTAGAAATCGTGCAGGTGTATCGAGAAGAGTATCCAAATCCCCCAGCCAAAATTCAGCAACAAGCCGAGGATATAGACTTAGAATTTCTAGCAGAAGACCTGCCCAAATTGCTTAATTCGATGCAGACAGGATGCGAACGCATTGTAGAAATTATTCAAACTCTGCGTAATTTCTCGCGGGCGGACGAAGCGAAAATCAAAACTGCCGACATTCACGAAGGTTTAGAAAGTACCTTGTTAATGTTGAACAGCCGACTGAAAGCCAAGGCAAACTGGCAGGGCATTAAAGTGATTAAAGAATACGGAGAATTGCCCCAAATCAACTGTCATCCCGGACAGTTAAATCAAGTATTTATGAATGTATTGGCAAATGCTATCGACGCCTTAGAAGAAAGCAGCAGCCAAGCAAAAGATACCGCAAATTCTATCTGTCTTACTATTACAATTAAAACTGAAACCATTGATGACAAGAGCATTTTAATTCGGATCAAAGACAACGGTCTGGGCATTCCCGAAGATCAGATTGTGCGTTTGTTTGACCCGTTTTTTACCACAAAACCCGTAGGTAAAGGCACAGGTTTGGGTTTATCAATTTCGCACCAAATTGTCGTTGAAAAACACAACGGCAAATTGCAGTGCCTCTCAGAACCCGGTAAAGGCACTGAATTTATCATCGAAATTCCAATTAAGTAGAAGGAATCAGGAAGGCACTACACGGATGAACATGAAGACACGCATTAATTATCGAGTCTGTGTCAATTCATGTCATGTCCGTTTGATTCGGACTTGTATGATGTTAAATTGTGTAGGGTCGGGTTCGCCTATATTTTTGACAATTATCGACAAATTATATAAACCGGCCCCGCCTATACTTAGAAACCGGGTTTTTTACCTTGGGTGGGGGCTAGAACGCAGTATTTTCGTCAAAAAACCCGGTTTCTGGGTTCCCATGCGTGGAATTAAAAACTAAACTGCGTCCGCAAATTGCCCACAAAAATTGTCGGGTTGTTATCGAAATTATTGGCATTGCTGATCGCATAAAATGCCGGCACGATCGAAATATAGTCGGTGAGGGGCAAATAATAAGTTGCCTCAATTTCGTACTGCGTGCCACCATTCCCTCCGCCAGAAACCAGAAACCTCCGACCGCCAGTAAAGTCAAAAGGTACTAAATATGACACCGTAAGCAAAGCTCCTTCTTTGAATAAATCGGGAAATGCAAGTCCTAACTGATAAGATTGATTTTTGATCGTGCCGTCGGGTCGGTTAGTTTTGGGAAATATATTGGTTTCGGCGTAGCCGTAACGGCCGAAAAGACCAAAACCGCGAGTGACTAACCAATCGAAATTGAAACTATAAGTATTCGCAGTCGCATTCCCGAGGCGGCCGCCGAAACCGTCATCTGCCACACCGTTTAACGGCTTGCTGTTAGGAGATCCAATTAAGCCACCGATTTGCTGGATGTTGGAACGGCTGTACAGAAATCGCAAATTAGCCCGTTCCGTCGGACTGAATGTTAATTCTGCCGTAGTCGTATTTGTCCCACCAAACAAGCCTTGAGAGGGATTGGAAGCGGAATTAAACACGGAAGTGGGCAAAAATTCCGTACTCTCGCCCAAATAGCCAAAACGCAGTTTCAATGCGCGGCCGATATCCCACAAAACCAAAGCACCGGCACCGCGTCTGGTAGCGCTTAATAGAGGGCTGTTGTTAGAATTAAAGCTGCTCGCACCCTCTACGAAAAAGTTAAACCTATTGTTGTCAAAGTAGCGGTAAAAATTAATCCGCGGCCCGACTACTACTTGCAAGCTGTTGGTAAGTGGGAACCGATAGGAAAGTTCCCGCAGGATAACTTCATTGGGATTTCCTCCCGCAGTTTGATCGAGAAAAGGAGTGCCGAATGTATTGAACAGACCAGTTGAAGTATACTGATTGGCTGGGGAATTGCCGTTACCTACAGCTAGCTGGGTAATCAATTCGTCTTTCCCTGTAAAAGAAGTAGTGAGGGTCAACCAAACTAACTGGCTGAAAGTGATTTCTGGGTCGTCCACTCTCTGCACAATTGGTCTGTTGGTGACAGGATCGCGTCCGGCTACTCGATCGAGCGGAGCAGCATTTCCATTTATTGCTTCCACTCGGACTCGATCGCCCGCAAAAGCTCCAGTCAGGTTAAACCAAGCAAATCCGTTTAGTTTAGTGGTAGTTGAAAATTGGTTGGCTTCCAATTCGGCAGTGCGGGCTTCTAAAGCATCTACTCGACCGCGCAAAGTAGCTAATTCTGCTGCAAATTCTTCTTGCAATCTTTGCAAAGCAAGTAAATCTTCTCGCTGGACTAAATTACCAGTAGCACCGCCAAGTTGTTTGGTAATTTGGTCTAAGCAAGCGTTTAATCCGGCGGCGAATTCGTAGCGAGTCATTGCCCGATTGCCTCGAAATGTGCCGTCTGGATATCCCGCAATGCAGCCGTATCTTTCTACTAGGGATTGCAAGGCTTGAAAAGCCCAATCTGTCGGCCGCACGTCGGAGAGTTGGGACACAGAGGTGACTTGTGCCGCGTCTTCTTGTATGCTGAGGTCATCAGCGGTGCCAGTCTCGCTGTAGATCTCGGCAACTTTGCTGGCTTCAGCAACGTTTTGAGACTGAGGAGAGTTTGCAATTTCTAACTCCTGGGGGGGCAATTCGCGAATTGCCCCCGTTATTTCTGGGGCTGTTGTTGCGAGATCCTGTGTTGCTTTATCTTTTTTGGGTAAAGGGCGATCGACTGTTGCTATATCTATTTCGGGTAAAGCACGATCGACTGTTGCTATATCTGTGTCAGTTAAAGCATGATTCACCCATGCTGCATCTGTGTCAGGTAAAGCGCGATCGACTGTTGATTTAGTCTCTGCTGTGATTGCCGCTAACTGCGGTATCTCAATCTTAACTGCTGCCAGCGCTGCGTCTGGGTTAGCCTCCGGGACGGCACTCGCTTCTAGCGCAACTTCTGGAGTTGAGGTATCCTGAATTTGAGCTGTTGCTGCGATCGACCCCAAAGGCACCGCGGCACCAGAAATCAAGAAAGACAGCCAAAAAGCTTTAAGGGAGGTTGAATTATTCACCATACCACTCACACCACTTGTTGAAAATTAAATTTGGGCAATCTTAAACGATAAGCTTGCTTATAAATGTGTTTGGTTTAACAAATTCTTATAAATATTTAAAATTATTTTAGGAAGCAAGCGATTCCCAATCACTAATCACTGATGACTACTGACTACTGACTAATTCCCAAAATGAAGTTTTTATTAGTTACAGATTTAGACAACACGCTAGTCGGAGATGACGAAGCAACTCAAGTTTTAAACCAGCGCTTGCAATCAAAGCTATCGCAAATTTGTTTGGTTTACGCTACGGGGCGTTCTTATGCTTCCACTTGCGAATTAATTGCCCAAAAGCAACTACTAGCACCCGACTATTTGATCGCAGGTGTAGGCAGCGAAATTTACCAAGACGGAATCCTCGATTTAGATTGGGCGGAGTATCTTTCTCAAGACTGGGATAAAATGGCGATCGCCTCTTTAGCTCAGCAGTTTTCCCAGCTTAAACCCCAATCCCTAAAAGAACAAAATCCTTGGAAAATCAGTTATTGTCTGGAACCAGCAGCAGAAAATAGTTCGACTCTCCAGACTTTGCAGCAAAAGTTAACTGAATCGCGACTACCAGCTCAAATCATTTTTAGCAGCAATCGCGATGTAGATATTTTACCGCAAACTAGCAATAAAGGCAATGCCCTTACTTATTTACAAAAGCGCCTACAAATTCCATCTGAGGCAACATTAGTTTGCGGTGATTCTGGCAATGATATCAATATGTTTGAACAGGATGTCCGGGGAGTAATCGTCGCTAATGCTCTGTCAGAACTCTTAGAATGGCATCGCGAATGTGGCACTGAAAATCATTATTTAGCAGGTTCTGCTTGCGCTTGGGGAATCATGGAAGGAATGGCATATTTTTGGGAATTTTGATTGCCGAAAATCCGGTTTGGTTTGTAGTCAGCAGTGAAGTCCTCCTACAAATCAGACGACTGAAGTCCTCAGTACAAACGCACCCCAAGCACCCCAAGTCTTGCAAACCGTTAAAATCTGTTCAGCAATCTCAACCGCGTATCGAGCGAACCTGCGAGTTGCGAAACCATCAGCGTGTACTGCTTTATCAAAGCTAATCGAACTTAACTTTAGTTACCTCAAGCGAGTTGAAGTTTATTTCCTAGCCCTGTTGGTTAGTCGGCTATCCGCCGATCGCCAAAGGTTCTATAGTTAAGTTTAGCGCTTCAACCGAAATTACTCTCTCTAGAAGAAGTTATCTTCCTAGATGAAGAAAATGTCGGTTTAGGCAACTATTTGCCCCTTTAGTTCAGTTCGCGAACGCACCGCCACATGGAACAAAATACTTTACCCGTAGAGGTGATTCTCTCTCACCCCCGCCAATATTTAGGTAGCATTCGGCTGGATTGGACGCCACAACCGGGGAACTATCTAGATTTAGAGGGAGAAACCTATGCTGTTTTGGAACGCCACCACCGCTATCAACTCCAATCCGGCCGCTACCGACTGCAAAAAATTGCCCTGTACGTGCAGTCGGCCACACCGCCGACGGAAAGAACTTTTGTAAGTGGCATCTGGGTTATCGGAGATTCTAGCTGTCGCTTTAATGCTCGATCGGAAATTCTGCGCTGTGCTGTCAAACCTAATGGCCCGTGCGACGGCTGCGGCGATTACCAAAAGTCTTGAATCATCGAGTCCGTGGACAATTCCACCTCGCCCAACCGAGAGTGCCGAGAATCTCGGCGTCTCCCTCATTTACGACAAACTATCAAAACCCACTAGCAACTCTGGAATCGAATTTAACTTCTTCAGGAAGGCGATAATCTATCTTTTGATAGCTGTGCAGCACGTCGCGAATGCCAGTATGAATCAAATTTTCTATGTGCAGCAACTGCTCAGAAGAACAGCGAACCTGAACTGTTTGGTTTGACACAGACTCGCCGGAGTCGATCGCAGTATATCTATTAGGAACTCGGGTGAGCACGTAAGCAATTAAATCCTGTCGCAAGCCAGAAGGCGAAAAAGCTTGTTGGTAGGGGTGCGTGGGATAAGACTCCAAGATAATTTCTACTTCCTCTGTGACTACTGCCAAGGTAATATTGACAAGATTTTTCTGCATTTTTCCCGTCCCAAAATACTGGTTAACTACTATTTTTTTTGCCGCTCTCGCTCTCGTGTGATTTCTGCTGAATCTTAGCCTGCTAATACCGCACATCGTCCTTCGGGAATAACAAGTTCGATCTCGGAACTTACCTCTTCTATAACCCGCAGCACGTAACAGGGAATCTTGTCAGATAAAATAGCAGTTGCCACCGCACCCGTGTGAATTTCTAAGACTGCTTCGGCAGCAGCTTCAAACATCAGTCGCTGTCCCGGAAACATCACTCTTTCAAAGTACCAATTAGGAATGTTCCCAATCCGAACCACCTGAACTAGGTTGGTAACATTTGCGTAATAGCACAGAATCTGGTTGTTACCTTTAGAAGATAGCTGATCTGACATTTGAAAAATCTCCACACTCTTTCAAAAACTTACTGAGACTTTGCTTTGCCTGTTAGTGGCTATTGCGAGTTTGGCTCTTGACAAAACGACCGACGTATTTGTGGGGTGTTATTCGAGAGCGCGCATCACATCTTCAGTTATTAATTTTTTTACCATTGAGTTCTCCGGCTAACACTTAGAGGACTGGCGCGCCAACCCCGTTTTTCCCAGTTAAAACCCGGTTTTTGTGGTAGGCACTGCCTAACCCCTGACTTATGCAGGCTGGTTGTGCTGTGGCACCAGTTAATCAAAAGTACCGTCACTGACCCGAAAGCTCCTGACAACAGGTTCATTCTTTGGCAGCGGAATGGTGCTGAGATGGCATAGACTTTCAACTCAAGAGCTTGGACTAAATATTATCTAAAAAATATGAGGAAATTATGAAGGTCATAATTTTTTTTGATAAATATACTTTTGCCGAAGCAGGGATTACAACACTTAGGCAACAACCGGGTTTTTTACCAAAAAAATTGGCTGCATCTGTGATGGTAGGTTAAAAAACCCGGTTTCTGAGGGAACTCTCCGTAACTCTTGGATTAGCAGCCTGAAACCGGGTTTCTTACCAAAAAACTTCGCTGCCTCTGTGATCCCGGCTTAAAAAAAACCGTTCTTGAGGCAAGTGTGCGTAACTTCTGGGGCAGTTATTCTACCTGTAAATACGGTGTTAGCCTTTAGGCTTTGCGGGTAACAAAAAACCCCGACTCCCTGAGAGCATCTCTGGAACTTCTAGGGAATCAGAGTTTAAATTAACCAATCACCGATCGATCTCAAAGCTAAATCAAAAAAATGAGGAAATTCTGAATACACCAGGAAAAACTAGGACTCTCCTGGACACACAAACCCCGTTTAATAACATAATTGTGTGATTTTTGCAAGAATCAAGGGAACGAGAAAGCGAATTTTCGATCGTCATCCGGCTTTAATGCCCCCTTGATTCTTCAGTCGGGCGGGGCCAACTTTGTTTGTCTAGTAAGGGTTTCAACTGCCGAGTTTGATATGCTATGTGCGATCGCATTTTACCCCAGTTTAAAGCAACGGTTCCCAACCCAGAATTTCCGCAACTTGCTGTGCCAAACTCAAAGGATCGAAAGGCTTTGCAATCACCCCCGCTACCCCCAAATCAGCAAATTCGCTCAAATCCAGTGCCTGCACCTTAGCAGTCAGGAAAATAACCGGAATCCCGCGAGTAGCCGCATTGTTTTGCAGCAAACCAAACAGAGTAAGTCCGTCCATATCGGGCATCATCACATCTAGCAGAATAGCGTCAGGGAGTTGAGTTTCAGCTAAAAGCAATCCTTGGCTGCCGGAGGGCGCGCTTAGTACAGTCCAGCCGCCTAAATGTTCCAGACAAGCCTGAATCACGCTGGAGAGGTTTTTTTCATCATCGATTACCAGAATGCGCTTTGCTGACATAATTGAAACTCAACTTTTAAATTAATCATGGCCAACCGAAAGAGGACTTACGCACGCTGCCTCATCAACCCGGTTTCTTCACAGATATAGCAGAAGGAAGAAGCAATAAAATTAAGAGTTTCAGCACTTAAGAACATCCTAATCGTCGAGCGCGGTTGCTATATTTTGCCGCTCACCGACTTAAACCAAAAACAGAAAAATCGACATATAAGCCTCCCAAACTCATCCTCCCCGCGTGCGTTGCGAGGAACGTTAGCTGTCGCGATCTTTTATCAAAGCAATCTCAAAACTCCAAACTTTTTCCCCCTTCGCCTTCCAACGGTGCAGGCACTGTGAAATAGAAACTGCTGCCTTCTGAGACAACACTTTCGGCCCAAATTCTGCCGCCGTGCTGCTGTACGATGCTGCGACAGATAGCCAAACCCAAACCCGTACCTCCTTTTTGGCGGGAGTCAGAAGCATCGACTTGTTGAAACCGTCCAAAGATAGTTTCTAGTTTATCTGCAGGAATCCCCCGCCCTCGATCTTTGACTTCAAATAAAACCCGTGAAGCGTAGCTATCCCGTAGGGAATCGCCCAAATCTTCAACCCTGACAGTTACTGTACTCCCTGGAGCGGAGAATTTAATCGCATTGCTCAACAAATTTACCAGCAGTTGAACGATTCTGTCGGGGTCAGCCCAAATTTGGGCTGTTTCTGGCAAAATCGACAAATCAATGTTATTTTCAGCAGCAAAAGAAAGTACAGCTTCTGCAGACTTCCGCATCAAAACCTGGGCATCGCACCACTGCTTGACGAGGATAACTTGGCTCGAATCGAGCCGTTCTAAGTCGAGAATATCGTTTACCAAACGCACTAACCGTTCAGTATCGTTAGAGGCGATTTCTAACATTTGTTTGGCAGTTTCCGGTTTATTTTTGAGTACCCCAGCCGCCAGCAAACCTAAAGAACCACGAATGGAGGCAAGGGGAGTTCTCAGTTCGTGGCTGACAATCGAAATAAACTCATTTTTCATTTTTTCAATTGCCCGACTTTCTGTGATATCTGTGACTGTGCCGACGTGACCAATTAGTTGAGATCTGTCGGAAAAAATCGGAGCTGTTTTAAGCCGACAAAAGCGGATGGTTCCGTCTCGCTGGATGTGGCGGAATTCGCAGGAAAATTCCCCATCTAGCGATTGCGATTGGGACCACTTAGACAGAATTAGTTTGAGGTCTTCGCGGTGAACAAACCGCCTCCAGCCGTTTCCTAAAGCTGCGGCAGGTGTGAAGCCACCAATTGCTTGACAGCGAGGATTTGTATAGGTACATTTCCCCTCAGTATCGATTTTGAAAATACCCACGGGGGAACTCTCGCTCAGAGAGCGAAATAAAGCTTCGCTTTCCCGGAGTTCTGCTTGAGAGTTTTCTAGTTCTCTGGTTCGCTGCAAAACTCGTATTTCTAACCGTTCGTTGAGCTGTTGGAGGGCGGCTTCAGCAAGTTTGCGATCGCTAATATCGCGCTGCACTGATACCCAATGGGTAAACTCACCATTTTTGTCAGCTATGGGCACAATACTCATTTCTACCCAAAATTCCGTCCCGTCTTTGCGGTAATTGATCAAGTCAACCCGCACCGGTTGCCAGGTTTCCAAAGCGGTCCGAATTTGATCGAGACTGGCGCGGTCTGTTTTTTCTCCTTGCAAGATGCGCGGTGTTTTACCCAAAACTTCTTCTAGCGTATAGCCGGTCATCCGCGTGAAAGCTGGGTTGACATAAAGAATTCGCGGGCCCGGTTCGTCAATCGGTTCAGCTTCGGTAATTAACACGGCGTCGTCAGTGGTGGTGACTGCTGATTCCAACAGGCGCAACTGTAATTCTATAGCTTTGCGATCGGTAATTTCTGTAACTGTCCCCACCATCCGCACTGCATCGCCTGCTTCGTTGTAAAAAAACTTACCTTTCCCCTCTATCCAGTGAATGCTGCCGTCGGGCCAAACCACGCGGTATTCCAGAAAGTAATCTGCTCGCTGGGCCAGGGTCTGATTTATAGTATTATCCGTATTTTTTAAATCTTCTGGGTGAATGCAAGCTGCAAAACTTTGATAAGTTCCCGCAAAAGTTCCCGGGGCCAACCCAAACAACTCTTCGTGTTCCCTCGACCAAACAATGCGATTTTTCTGCAAGTCCCAGTCCCAAAATCCGATTTTGGTAGCCGACAAAGCTAAGCTAAGCTGCTGATTAATTTTCCGCAACTCCAAGCTAGTAATAGCAACTCGAAGTTCTCGGGCTATTTCGATTTCGCACTGCTGCCAAGGCAAAGATTTTAACCTCACAGTTTCTTGCCACAAATCAAAGGAAGTGCGAGGAGACCTCGGTCGGGTGCCATCCGGTTTAAATTCAATTTGCCCGTCTGGTTGACCGGCCCAGTTGACAGTTTGAATTGCTTCGGGACGGAACCACAAAATGTAATAATTTTGCATCTCGGACATGGCAAGCACCAGCAAACCGCTAGCAACTTCTTGAAACTTCTCGGATGGCGGATACAGTTTTGAGAGAGAATCTGTATAAAAAACATCATTATTTATTTGACCTTTTATCCAAGTAATTAAGTTTTTTATTTCTCCCAATTCCGGGGTTTTGCCGATGGTTGTTAAATTTTCATTGGCACACACAACTCCACCCGTAGCGCCCACTAAGGCTAGCAATTCATCGGGCAATGTAAGCAAACCTTCTACAAAGCAGTTTTTTCGAGAGATTTCTGTGATAAATTTATGGCAATTTTTTTTTAAATAAATTCCATATTCCCAGTCTTCGCTATCTTGTTTGTAGCTAAGTTCTAAATTCACAAACTTTGCTAACATTTCGCAAGCAGATCTTGTTTCGTAGTTTACATACTTTCGTGTTGGATGGTGACAGGCGAGCAATCCCCAGACTTTTTTATCTTTGATTAATGTCAGGGTCATGCTAGCGGCAACGTTCATATTTTTGAGATATTGAACGTGGCAAGGCGAAACTGTTCTCAACAAAGAATAGGCCATATCCAGGGGGCGACCCGTCAGCGGATTGCAGTGAGGAATTAGTTCGACAGGCTGACAGTTAATATCGGGAATAAACCGAATTAAATTCATGTTAAACAAATTTCTTGCCAGGGGGGGAATATCGGTAGCTGGATAGTGCAGCCCTAATAAAGGAGCCAAACTTTCTACTTTGTCTTCGGCGATAACTTCCCCCGCCCCGGTGGCATCAAATTGATAGACGATCGCCCGATCGAAACCGATCATCCGCCGCACTTCTGCAACTGCTGTCTGACACAGCACTTGCAGGTTTGGTGTTTTGTGGATTTTGTCGATCGGCTCTTGGACTAAATTATAATAATTGAAACAATCGCTCGTTTTTGGGGAAACAACCGACTCTAGTTCAACAATTAATGCTGAATTTGATTGATGTAGCGTCCCCTCAAAAAAAGACTTGCGGTCTTGACTTGTGAATGATAATCTGATACTGTTACGTTGGTGGTCGTTTTCAAATAAAGCTTTTTCAATAGCCTCAATTTCGTCAGTCTCGACAAATTCCTCTAAACATTTATCCAAAAGTTGTTCGGGGTAAAGGCCCATCGCCTCAAAAGTATTGTTGCTAACTTGCAAAATTTTCAACGCCGGAGATTCCAGCACCAAAAGGATGCCGTGTGGTTGAATCGAACCCGGGGCGTAAATTAGTTCGCAGTCGCTGTTATTGAGAGTGCCTGTGTCTGAGGGCAATAACATTGCTTTCATCTGATTAATACTTCTCTAAATTAGCCTGTGTTCTTGATCAGCGACCAAGCATCAATCAATAGCACCGCGTCGGAATCACACAATCTAACAATCCCAAGTCTTGGCTAAGGCTTCCTGATTTGTTTCGGACACGCACTGCATATTGGCTCCTAGTTATCCCATTTTAAAAAAAGAATACAACTGTAGGTACGTGATCGAAACCCATATCTCATCAGTCATTCCCACTTTTTCAATTCTTTAATTCTTTAAATCTAAAATGGGATTAGCGCTGTGCCTGAGCCAGTCTGTTTCTGAGTTGAGTCCGCTCCAAACGATTGAGGAGGCGAGCAATTAATTCCGGTTTCACGATCGGCTTGTTCACGTAGTCGTCAGCACCTGCGACAAACATTTGGCGCACTGTTTCCGACTCCGAATGAGCAGTCAAAAATAGCACGGGGAGCTTGCTCCAGCGCAAATCGTTACGCACTGCCAAACACAGCTCGATACCGCTGTAACCGGGCATCTCCACATCTAAAATTAGCAAATCCGGACAAGTGGTTTCGAGTACCTCCCAGAACTTTTCAGGATCGTCCAATGTTGTTACTTGAAATCCCCAAGGCTGTAGAATCACTTTCAGTGCAGCCAATAGATGCACGTCATCGTCTACCACCATAACTTTCGCTTCAGCAGGGCCAGTCTGGTCGAGGACTTGGGCGACTGCTTTGAGTATATCTGCTGGGGGGATAGATTTGTGTAAAAAGCCGGAAGCTCCCAAACGAGCAACTTCTATTCGATCGCTCAATTGATTGTGCCCGCTAAAAACCATCACCGGAATTTCGGGTTTTTCACTGCGGAGTTCGGCTAGGAGAGCAAGTCCGTTTTCCTGAGATCTGGAAAATGTCAAATCCAGCAAAATCGCGTCGGGAGGCTGTTGAGAAATCGCATTTCTTGCCGCTTGCGGAGAGTTGGCGACTTCTACCTGGAAGCCAAAACCGGATGCTGCTATTTTCAGTTGCTCGCTGCCAAAAGTATCATCATCAACAATTAGCATTCGGCGCTTTGGGGAAACCTGAGCAGCCAAATCGCCTTCTGGTTCGGGCGACGGGCGATCGAATATCTGTTTGAGCTTATGCAGAAATCCCTCAATTTGCTGATCCGTCCCCGGTTTCAAGATGTTTTCCGCCTTGAACAAATGTTCTATCTGGCGCGCCACTTCTGAACCTTTGGGCAGCCCTAAAGTTCCCAAAGAACCGACTAATTTGTGAGCCTGAGCTTGGGCTTCCTGGCGCAGTTCGTCCTCCAAGCTTCCGTTTTTGAGTTGAGCGATCGCGCGATCGAAGATCGCCACCTTTTCTATAAAATTTGCTTTTAAATTTACCCGCATTTGGGCAACCACATTCAGGACTTTGAGGCGGCGGTCGTCATTGTTTAATTCCTGGCTCGACCCGCTGGATTCAGCAGATAAAGTCTCTGGACTTTTAGCAGTTTCTGCCGTTTCTCCCGCAATTTTTGGGTTCTCCATATCCTCCGGCCGGCTTTTGAGCCGATAGCCCAATCCGTACACGGTTTCCACTAAATCTACAATCATCCCGGCTGCTTTCAGCTTCTGCCGCAGCCCCTTGATGTGAGCGGTAACGGCTTCTTCCTGAGGAAATTCGCCGGCCGACCAAATGCGATCGAGGATGGCACTGCGACTGAAAATACGCCGGGGATTTCTCAGGAAAAGTTCTAGCAAATTGTACTCTTTGGGAGTCAAGTGCAGCACTTTTTCAGCATAAGCTACTTCGGTAGTGTCGGGGTTGACTTGCAGTTTTTCCCAGGTCAAATTTTTACTCGACAAAGTTGCCTTGCCCCGGCGCAGCAAAGCTCGAATTCGAGCGATTAATTCTTCGAGATTAAAGGGTTTGACCACATAATCGTCTGCACCCGCTTCTAAACCTTGGACTCGATCGTTGCTGCTATCTAGCGCTGTCAGCAGTAAAATCGGCATTTGGCAGCCGGACGATCGCAATTTCCGACACAAACTAATGCCGTCGAGTTTAGGAATCAGCACATCCAAAACAATCAGGTCGTAATCGTATGCCTGCACCAAATGCAACGCTGTTTCACCGTCTGCTGCCGCATTCACATTGTAATTGTGAGACTCCAGCGCTTGAGTCAGCAAACTGACTGTAACTGTGTCATCTTCTACCAGCAGGATTTTCATAAACGTCACCTGTCCTTCCAACTCTTCTTGGAACTTTATTCTCGGTTTTTGGGGCTAATTAAATATCCTTTTTACAACTGAATTTAAGAATTACCCACCTTCATTATAACAAATATTATTCTTGAAATAGTATAAGGGTCAATTATTATGGTGATTTTATTTGTTTTCCTCTCGTAATATTTCATTAGATTCGCGCTGGGACTTTAGGGCTTTTTGGACTTCAGCGCCTGCTGAATCTTTTGAATCAGATATTGCGACGAATCTTGATGTTTAACTAAGTTTTCCAACTCGGAAACCGCGACTTCGGCGTGTTCTAGTTCTTGAACTAAAGAATCAGCGGTAACACTTTTTATGACTCCCAAAGGTTCTTGGATAGCGGTCAAGGAATTGAATTTTTTTTCCGCTATTAATTCTTCCAACTCTAACAGGGCCATTTCTGCGCGATCGATCTTGATAGTCACGGATTTAGCCACATTAGCACCCGCTCTTGCTGCCTCCGTGAGTTCGTGAACTCGAAGTTTAAACCGACTGGCAATTTGCTCCATTTGAGTCCCCAATTCAAACGTTTTACTTGCCAGTCTGCCAATTTCTAGACTCACTTTGCTCAGACCGCTGGGCTGACTTCCCATTTGATTGGTAACTACAGCCACCTGTACTGCTAAATGCCTGACTTGTTCGATCGCCTCCCGGATGGTTCGGGAAGTGCGGTTAACCGTTTCTAAATCATTAGCTATTGCTTTGCCCACTCCCAAAATTTTATCTGTATTGTTGCAAATAGAATTAGCACCTTGAAAAGTAGCTTGAAATGCTTGGCGACCTTCCGAAGAAATCAGTTTCGCAATCCTCACAAATCGCTGATTCATTTGAGCAATTTCTTCAGCTTGTTTGACCAGTGCCAATTGCTGGGAGCTGGGATTGGTATGCGACTTCTCTGCTTGACGTTGGTGGATTTTTAAAAGCTCATTACATTGATTAAACTTAGCCTGTTCTTGTTGAAATAACGCCAAATACTTGTGTCTTTCTACTCGGTATTTTTGAATAACTTTGTTAGCTTGCGCTAACAATTTTGACTGTGCAATCACCAGAGTATGAACGTCCAAAAGGCGGTGACTCTGGTCTTCCATTACCACAATAATCGGTTCATAAATCAAGTCTTTGTGCCTGTTGAAGGACGCTTGGACGGCATCATCAACTTTCCAGTTTTCCGAAAGCAGCAAAGGCGGAATTCTAATAAAATCTAACAAGGCTCGAATCGGGTGTGACCCGTAAAGTTCTACGCGATCGGGAAAACTCATTTGCTCTCGAAATTTGACGCGAGAAATCATGCCCAATACCTGTGATTCATGAGTAATAATGACTCCCGGCAGGTCTGGTTCTTGCTCAAATCTTTCAGCCACTACCTGTCCTGGAGTTGCAGCGCTCACTTGGAAGTCGTGACACGGCAGATGTCCGATCCTGAAATCGGGGGTGAGTTGAGTTGGATTGCTCATTTACCCGGATAGTGTTAAGTACAAGTTAACAAATTATATATTAATATTATACTGGAATAAGATTGTTGAAAGTAGTCAACGAGCCAGCACGGAAGTGACTGGGCTTCGGGCCTAAAACTTCATTTTCCGTTGACCAGCCTGAGACCTTTGATGTCTGGTTTTTTGAGTAATGACACCAAGCGGATACGTAGCTAGTCCCCTGTTGTGTCGTTAAGGGTTAAACATTTTTATTTGGGTTAAAGACGTGCCATTAGGCGAATCAGCTCAGAAAATAAAGGCGCGTGCTAACTTCACCCCAGCAATGGGAGTGGAATTCCTTAGTTTCCATCAACAACCCGGTTCACAAACACAACCAGAAGCGATCGATTATATAGCCGTATCCCTTCCGGCCGTTTCCTCCTACCGCTTTCGCGCTCGTAAAGCGCTGGAGCGCGGGTCACTCGCCCAGAAGAAACATGACAACTATCGGGAGAAATTAGCTCTCTGGCTCCGGGGCCTTCTATTACCTACTTTCTGACTACTGTCATCTCAAGTTTGTTGGATCGGCCGCGCCTGCTGTGCCTCAGGTTCCGTCCTCACAACAGGGACACTCATATTTTGTTCTTTAAAACAACCGGGAAAATATCTAGATTGAAATCAAAAACCTTAAATCGGACTTTGCCACTAGCAACCTTTGAGGCTGCTTACCAGTTGTTACAGCAAATGGCTGAACACCCCGGGGCGATTTGGCTGAGCGACGATGCTTACGCGGATTCTCAAAATCTGGAAAATTCGTCGGAAAGGTTTGCAGCAGTGATATCAGAGCATTTTAGCGCGCTGCTGCGCGGCAATCTATTAGATGAGTTCGCAACAAACGGACACAAGCACAGCGAAAAAAATCTCCATTCGCAATTGAATGTGCAGTTGACTTTCGATCCCGGAGCGATCGCCAATTTCCTGTCTCCCCTCGCAGACAAACTCGCAGAAATAACCCCCGCACCCTCGTGGCAAATTGACATTCGCGCCCTCAAACAAGGAATTAAAAATATACAGCCCAACTCAGCCGTTATTCAAAGCGAATTTACCCTAAATTTGCTGGATATTCTGGCTGCCAATGCCAGCCCAAATAATCCTCGGCCCCTACACAGCCAAACAGAAATAGAGGGAAAATCAGCGCCCAAAGTTATAGATCCAGAACTGCTACAGAGCCAGATTGCCGAAGCCGTCAATCAATTACAAATTGCTAGTCCCTGCATTTCATTTTGTCAGCCAGTAGAAGATGCTTTGCAGCAGCAGCTTGAACAAGAGCGACTTTTGAATCAGGTGACAACTCAAATCCGCCAGAGTTTGGAATTGCCTGTAATTTTGTCAAAAGCAGTCGAGCGAGTGCGAGAGTTTTTGGAGGTCGATCGCCTGTTAATTTATCAATTTGAAAAAGTGCCAGCGCCGCACAATCGTGAGTTAGCTAAAGAAATATTTGCGCCGGTTTCTGGGTCTGGCGAAATCCCCAAAAATTCCGGGTCTTACTTGTATTTAGGTCGTGTCACCTACGAAGCTTTAGCTAACGATACTATCTCGTCTGTACTGAATTTTAGTGAAGGCGCGCAGTGTTTTACCAATGGAATAATTGACAGAGAGAAATATCGCAAAGGTTTGGCTTTGTGCGTGGCGGATGTGGAAACAACTTACTCTTCGCAGCCGTGTTTTTTAGAGTTAATGCGGCGGGCGAAGGTGCGGGCGAAGTTGCTAGTGCCGATCGTAGTTCAAGACGAGTTGTGGGGGCTCCTAATTGCCCATCAGTGTACTGTTCGGCATTGGGAAGAAAGCAAAAAAACATTTTTGCGGCACATAGCAGAACATTTGGCGATCGCCATTTACCAAGCCGAACTTTATGCACAAGTCCAGCAGGAAAAGCGCACCTCAGAACAGCGCGTAATAGAGCGCACGCGAGAACTGCGCGATGCACTGGTCGCCGCCCAGTCTGCCAGCCTCGCCAAGAGCGAATTTTTGGCAGCTATGAGCCACGAATTGCGGACTCCTCTCACCTGCGTCATCGGCATTTCTGACACGCTGCTGCGGTGGTCTTACGGCAAAGTTGGCAGTAAAGAAGTGCCAGTGCAAAAGCAACGGCAGTACCTGCAAACTATCCGAGACAGCGGCGACCACTTATTAGAATTAATTAACGATATTTTAGATTTATCGCAAGTAGAAGCGGGCAAAGCAGTATTAAAAGTTAGTGAATTTTCACTTTCCAAATTAGCTTCTCAGAGCCTGCACGCCCTCAAAGAAAAAGCGGCGGTTAAAGGCGTGGATTTGGTGCAAGAGCAGCGGATAAAACAAGAGTGCGATCGCTTCATCGCTGACCCGCGCCGCTTGAGACAAATTCTCTTCAATCTTTTAGGAAATGCGATTAAATTTACTCCCGAAGGCGGGCGAGTAATCCTGCGAGTTTGGGTGACAGAAGATAAAAATCGAAGGCCGGAAGTACGACATCCCGGTATTGCACCTGCTGGCAGCACCGCTGTTTTTCAAATCAAAGATACTGGCATTGGAATTCCCGAAGATCAGCGATCGCTTTTGTTTCAAAAATTCCAGCAGTTGGATTCCCCCTACCGCCGCGAATACGGTGGCACCGGTCTGGGATTGGCTTTAACTAAACAGTTAGTAGAGCTTCACGGCGGCGCGATCGAAGTCAACTCAACAGTTGATGTCGGCTCTACTTTTACCGTTTTTATACCCATCCAAACTCAAAGCAAAGATGAGTCCACAAAATTCACCTATGAAAAATCGAATTCATCTCTACCGCTGCATTCTTCCTCGCGGGGCAGCCTCGTCCTCATCGAAGAAGATGAAGAAATTGCCATGCTGATTTGCGATATCCTGACAGCAGCAGGACTGCAAGTAGTGTGGATGATTGAAGGTTCGGCTGCGGTCGAACAAATTGAACTTTTGCAGCCGACTGCTGTGATTGTTGATATGCGTTTACCCGGTATGAATGGCTGTGAAATAATTCACCAACTGCGCCAAAAGCCCGCTACTGAAAATATCAAAATTCTGGCTTTAAGCGCTAAAGAGATTCCCGCAGATGAGATATCTTCAGTGACGGCTGGAGCTAACGATTGTTTGGTTAAACCAATTGACCCTGAACAATTGCTTGACAAAATTATTTCTTTAATGGCCGGGATTGGTAATGGGTAATTGGGGATGGGGCATTGGGGATGGGGCATGGGGCATTTAATATAATTGAGTTTTTGAGGTAATTATGGGAAGACCTGATTTTGAGGAATTAGAGGTTTATAAGTTGGCGGGAAGTTTGGCGAATCAGATTTGGGAGATTGTTAAAAAATGGGATTACTTCACAAAAGATACTATGGGCAAACAGATAGTTCGGTCTGCTGATAGTGTCTGTGCTAATATTGCTGAAGGAAGAGGTCGTTATAATGACCAAGATAATAGGCGTTTTGTAAAAATTGCGCTTAGGCTCTTTGTACGAAACAGTAAACTGGTTAAGATTAGCCTATGCTAGACAACTTATCACCAGCGAAGAAGTAAGCAAATTTAAACCAATTATCGATAAACTACTACCAAAACTTAACGCTTATTTGAGTTCAATAGGACACAGGGAATAAATTACAAAAAAAGCCCGATGCCCGATGCCTCCTGCCCGATGCCCGATGCCCAATTCCCCATCCCCAATTCGCCATGATTAATTGTCAAATTCCTACAGGATTAATTGTTTCTTGTCAAGCACCTGCTGATTCGCCGCTACACGATCCGATCGTAATTGCAGCAATGGCTCGAACCGCCATCAATCGAGGTGCATCGGGCGTGCGGATTGACACTCCGGCTCACATTGCAGCGGTGCGAAAACAGATATCCGCTCCCATAATTGGGATTTGGAAGCAGCAATTGCCGGGATGCGAGATTTACATTACTCCTCGGTTTGAAGACGCGCGGGCGATCGCCGCTTCTGGAGCCGATATTATCGCCGTTGATGCTACTCTGAGAAGCCGTCCTGCTGGCGGCGAAGACTTAAAGACATTAATCGCGCAAATTCACAGCGAATTGGGCAAATTAGTGATGGCGGATGTAGATACGATAGAAGCTGCGATCGCGGCAAGCGAAGCTGGTGCAGATACTGTAGCAACAACTCTTTTTGGCTATACTGCCCAGACGGAAAACTTATCGCCACCGGGATTTGATTTGCTTGCGGAAATGGTAGAAAAGCTTAAGGTTCCTGTTATCTGCGAAGGCGGGATATCGGGGCCGGAAATGGCTAAAAAAGCGTTGGATTTAGGAGCAGCGGCTGTTGTTGTCGGGACAGATATTACTGGGATTGATCTTAAGGTGACAGCCTATAAGTCCCTGATGGGGAAGTAATAAGGAAGTTCGGCAACGGATTGTTTAACGGATGTAACGGATGTAACGGATAGAAGGAAGTTCGGCAACGGATTGTTT